>JAJUFK010000402.1 GCA_029266015.1 Bacteroidota bacterium | reverse complement strand
ACTACCGGAGCAACATATGCGTGGACAGGTCCGAATGGATATACAGCCACTACAGCAGCAATAAGCAGGATAAATGCCACAACAGCAATGGGTGGAATCTATTCTGCAACTGTAACAGTAAATGGGTGTACAAGTACCGCAAGTTCAACAACGCTAACAGTTAATGCGGTACCTGCAGCTCCTACTATTACCAATACTACACCAACCATTTGTGCTGGTGGAACTATTACACTCAGTATTCCAACCACTACCGGAGCAACATATGCGTGGACAGGTCCGAATGGATATACAGCCACTACAGCAGCAATAAGCAGAACAAATGCTACAATAGCAATGGGTGGAAGCTATTCTGCAACTGTAACAGTAAATGGGTGTGCAAGTACAGCAAGTACAACAACGGTAACAGTTAACGCGGTACCTGTAGCTCCTACTATTACCAATACTACACCAACCATTTGTGCTGGTGGAACTATATCGCTCAGCATTCCTACCACTACGGGCGCTACCTATGCATGGACAGGGCCAAGCAGCTATAGTGCTACTACGGCTGCTATTAGCAGAACAAATGCAACAATAGCAATGGGTGGAACATATTCGGCTACCGTTACCATTAACGGATGTACAAGTGCAGCAAGTACAACAACAGTAACAGTTAACGCGATACCTGCAGCTCCTACTGTTACAAGTCCAATTGTATATGAACAAGGAACATCTGCTATACCTCTTACAGCTTCAAGTAACTCATTGTTGTGGTATACAGTAGCAACAGGTGGTACTGCTAGCTCTTCGGCTCCAACACCTTCAACAGCATTTATAGGAATTACTACTTATTATGTATCGCAAACAATAAATTCTTGTGAAAGTCCAAGGGCTTTGGTTATTGTTCAAGTTGTGCAACCGCCTATAACACAAACAATAGAATTACAGACTGGTTGGAATTTAATTTCAATACAAGTACAACCCTCAGATAGTTCATTTGAAACTATTTTTAATGGTTTGCAAGTTCAAACTGTAAAAAATGCTCAAGGATTTTGGAGAAAAGATAATCCAACACAGCTTAATTCAATCCATAAAATTTTGCCTTGTCAAGGTTATATAGTATATATGACAGTTCCGGCAACTTTATATATAACAGGTTTACCATGTTCATCAAATTTATTTCTTTCACCTTCTGTCGGGTGGCAACTTGTGGGGTACCCATGTATAGGAACATCAGTATTCTCAAATATTCCATTTTCTAATTATTTAGATACTTCTAATTGTCAAATTATTAAAAATTTTGATGGATTTTGGGAGCCAAACGGTAGTTCAAATTCTATTCAAAACTTTGAGCAAGGAAAAGGGTATTATGTTCTTAAAAAATAGAAATATTTTTTTATGGAATTTCTTATATTAATTGTTTCTGTGACAAACATAACAGAGCTCATGATTTGAATTCAATTGTTTATTTTGATTAACTTTTGCTTATAGATTTATAAAGTTTTTTATTAAGTATAATGGTTATACTTAATATAAAAGTCTTGGAATTATGCTTAAAAATTTTATATT
>JAJUFK010000236.1 GCA_029266015.1 Bacteroidota bacterium | reverse complement strand
TATCCTTTAGTAGACGGGCAAGGTAACTATGGTTCTGTTGATGGTGACCCACCAGCTGCTATGCGATACACAGAGGCTCGTTTGCAAAAAATTGCAGAAGAAACACTCATTGATATTGATAAAGAAACTGTAGATTTTCAATTAAACTTTGATGACACATTAGAGGAACCTACAGTTTTACCAACACGAATACCTAATTTATTAGTAAACGGTACATCGGGAATTGCTGTGGGTATGGCAACCAATATGGCCCCTCACAATTTATCTGATACTATAGATGCAATTGTTGCATATATTGATGATAAAGATATTGATATACAACGTTTAATAGAAATAATTAAAGCACCTGATTTTCCTACAGGTGGTATTATATATGGATATCAAGGAGTTAAAGAAGCTTATGAAACAGGGCAGGGGCGTGTTGTTATAAGAGGTAAAGCCTTTATTGAAAGTGAAAATGGAAAGGAAAAAATTATTGTAAGTGAAATACCCTATATGGTTAATAAAGCTGAAATGATTAAAAAAACAGCTGATTTAATTATAGATAAAAAAATTGAAGGTATTTCTGAAGTAAATGATGAATCAGACAAAGATGGTATGCGAATTGTGTATACCCTTAAACGTGATGCGATTGCGAATGTTGAATTAAACAAATTGTATAAATATACAGGACTTCAAACATCGTTTAGTGTAAATAATATTGCATTGGTTGATGGTCGTCCGCGTTTATTGAATTTGAAAGATTTAATAAAATATTTCGTAAAACATCGACATGATGTTGTAATTCGCCGAACAAAATTTGAATTACGAAAAGCTCAAGAACGTGCTCATATTCTTGAAGGATTAATAATAGCAAGTGACAATATTGACGAGGTAATAGCTATAATTAAGCAATCAGAAACACAAAATGCTGCTAAGGCAACATTAATGGAACGCTTCAATTTAAGCGATATTCAAACTAATGCTATTATTCAAATGCGTTTAGGGCAGTTAACACAGCTCGATCAAAATAAATTACGCAACGAATACAACGATATAATTGCATTAATAAAACATCTTGAAGAAATTTTGGCAAGTGAGGTATTACAAATGCAAATTATTAAAGATGAATTAATTGAAATTAAAAACAAATATGGTGATGCTCGTAAGACTGAAATAGTTCATGCTTCTGAAGATTTTAATCCTGAAGATTTCTATGCAGATGAAGATGTTGTAATTAGCATTTCGCATATGGGCTACATTAAACGTACTCCTCTTAGTGAATATAAAATTCAAAATAGAGGAGGAGTAGGTGCTCGCGGGGCCGATACACGCGACGAAGACTTTATTGAGCATTTGTATGTTGCAACAATGCATAATACTATGTTGTTCTTTACTGAAAAAGGTAAATGCTTCTGGCTCAAAGTATATGAAATTCCCGAAGGTTCTAAAACATCAAAAGGAAGAGCAATCCAAAATTTGTTGAATATAGAACCGGGAGATAAAGTAAAAGCATATATAAATGTGACATCTTTAACAGATGAAGAGTATATTAATCATAATTATATAATATTAGCAACAGCAAAAGGTATTATTAAGAAAACATCACTTGAGGCATATTCTCGTCCTCGTCAAAATGGTATCAATGCTGTTACAATTCGTGAAGGTGATCAATTGTTGGAAGCATGTATGACAAATGGTAATCACGATATTTTAATGGCTGTAAAATCCGGTAAAGCAATTAGATTCCCAGAATCTAAAATCAGACCAATGGGTAGAACAGCAGCGGGAGTAAAAGGAATTTCAATATCAGATAAAGACGAAGTGGTAGGAATGATTTGTGTGCCACCTGATGTAAAAAAAGAAATTCTTGTAGTATCTGAACATGGTTATGGAAAACGTTCGGCTATTGAAGACTACAGAATCACAAACAGAGGGGGTAAAGGAGTTAAAACTATTAATATAACTTCAAAAACCGGTTCTCTTGTTGCTATTAAAGCAGTTGATGATAATGATGATTTAATGATTATAAATAAATCAGGAATCACAATACGTTTAGAAGTAGCAACGTTACGCGTAATGGGTAGAGCCGCTCAAGGGGTAAAATTAATTAACCTCAAAAATAATGACTCAATTGCAGCTATTACAGCTATTGACGTGAGTGAAGATGAACGTATGCAGCGAGAGTTAGAACGCAGTGGTGAAACAAACAGTGAAGATGATATCGAAAATAATTCTGAAATATCTGAAAATGAACAAGAATAATAATTTTTATTATTTTTGTTCAAAATAATTAAAAAATAAAATGAATATGAAAAAAATTGTAAGTATAGGAATTCTATCATTATTCTTATGTAATTTCGGATTTAGCCAAACCGATGAATTTGTATTAACATGGCCTATAGTGATTGCAGAAGCAAAAAAAGCTGATGCCGAAGTTGAAAATCCTAAAAAAGCAGCAAATATAAAATCATGGACAGAACGCGGACGTAAATATTTAGAAGTATTTACATTTGATTTAAAAGCTGCTCATCCGGGAATGCCTGAAGATCAAATATTATTGTATATGAAATCACCTGCCAAAAAAACATGGCAAGAAGGAGCATACAATGTATATTCATTTGATAGAATTGATTTGTATTTTAAAAATAAAGCCTTAGCTAAATATGAAAGAACAGGTAACGATGTTGCTCAATATTTTAGTGAACGTACAAAACCACTTGATATAGCTGCACAATCATATATTAAAGCAAAAGAGTTAGATGTAGATGGTAAAAGAAGTGTTCTAATTGCAGATCAACTCAAAAAAATAATTGATTTGTATACAAGTGAAGGTTTATATTTTTATTTAGCTAATGATTATAAAAATGCTTCAATTTATTTTTCAAAAGTTGGTAATTTAATAGCATTAAAGTATGATAATCTGCATGATACAGTAAGAGCTTCAACATTAATAGATTGTGGTACAGTTGCTCGTATGGGACAAAATTATGATGACGCTATAAAATTTTACAAATTAGCAATTGAAATGTCACCAAATCCCAAAATTGCAACATATTATGATATTGTTGTTTGTCATAAAGAACGTAAAGACACAACTGCAGCAATTCAATCATTAATACAAGTTATTGAAAAATATCCGAATGATGAAAATATAGTAGGATTTACAACAGAATTAATACAATTCTATATTTCATTAAATCAATATGATAAAGCATTGACGTATTTAACTAAAGCGTTAGAAAAAGAACCAAATAATACAAATTTTTTGTTTAATATTGCTTATTTGTACGAAACCGAAGGAAAATTTGATTTAGCTGTTGAAAATTATAAAAAAGCTATTGAAATTAATCCAAAAGACGAAGGAGCTAATTTAAACTTAGGAATTATGTATAGAAATAAAGCTAAGAAAAAATTAGATGAAGCCGAAGCAGCGTATGGTACAAAAAATTATACACCATTATTTAACGAGGGAAAATCTTTATTAAAATTAGCGTTACCATATTTAGAAACATATGCACAAATTCTTGAAGAAAAAAATCCAACTGATGAAAAAGAAAAGGCTATGAATAACAAGCAAAAAAAAGATGCTTATAAAGATATAGCATCAATATATGCACAACTTGGTATGAACGAAAAATATAATGCAGCCAAAAAGAAAATGGATTCTATTAAATAACAATAAGGGGAACACGTATTAGTTCCCCTTTATAATTTTATTTTCTATTTAACATAATATTAATTATGTAACAAAAGTTAATATTTGTTTTTAATTATGTATTTTACAATAAATTAATTAAAATAATGTAATTTTACATATATTAAAAAAAAATCATGATTTATATTGTAACAATTCCAGGTATTGGTTCAAAAAAAAACGGTTACAGTAAAAAATTTGTAGCCGATATTTATCATTTTTCCAAACATACACACTTGGAAAAAAAAATAACATGTATTGAAACATTACCATTTTCAATTACAAATATAGATTTATATCAAACACAATTATTTAATAGACTTGATTCTAAAAATAATTTGGGCGGATTGCTTAGTTTT
>JAJUFK010000263.1 GCA_029266015.1 Bacteroidota bacterium | reverse complement strand
CATACAATTTACAAGGACCACGTTTAGTAATTACCGGATCGGGTGATATACCCGATATTTATGAACGTGAACGTCATTTGCTTGATTGTAAACTATCTAAAAAGTTCGGAAAACATTTTTCTGCAAGTTTTACAGTAAAAGATATACTGAATACAGCAGTAGTAAGAACATATCGTTACAATAATGCGTGGCTTATGGATTATGACAGATACCGCTATGGAACCGCATATTCTGTAGGATTATCATATAAATTATAAAAAATACAAAAACAGAGAGATATGAAAACAAAACAAACAAAACAAACAAAACACATAGTGCAGTATATAGTTGCTTTGTGTGTAAGTGTATGTGGTTTTAGTATGCTAATGCCAATTCATGCACAAATTGAAAATGTAATAGTAGAAACATATTATGTTTCTAATGCTGCCGATGCTACCGTTACCGACGGTGGGAGTGTTCCCGAAGGTTCTGTAACATACAGAGTATTTATTGATTTAGCAAAGGGGTCTAAATTGTTAGGATTATTTGCCGATGAGCATCATCGTTTATTCATAGCGAGTGATGATTTTGTGTATAATAATACTTTAGATGGTGTAAGTATTGCTAAAGATTTAAATAAATATCGTTACAGCGAAAACACTGTAGCACTCGATTCATGGCTAACATTGGGGCAAATGTCATTCTCGAGTTCTAAAACCTATGGTGGCGTATTAAAACAAAATGACACTGATGGTTCAAAAGTTGGTGGTAAAAATAATGATTACAATATTTTAATTAATACCGATGAACGTGCAGGCATTCCTATTACACAAGCTGATGGTATGATGATAATGTCAAATGTACCGGACGATAGTTGGATTATATATGGATTAAAAGATCCGGTTTCGGGTAAAGATTCTACTATTTTTGGTTCATTAAAAAAAGGAAAAGAATTTGAATCATATGATTTCATATTGAAATGTAGTGGCGTTCAAGGTATAGATACTTTAAATCAGGTATTGGTAGCTCAAATAACTACAAAAGGTGAAATAGAATTTGAATTGAATGCAGAAGTTGAAACTGCTGACGGTAAAATTATTAAATATGTTGCTGTAAATGGTGGACAACTTGGTCCTGATATAAAACTAAGTCCATATTTGAAGTATCCGCAAGAATGTGGATGTACCGATAGAAATTATCTTGAATTTGATGAAAAATATTCTTGTTCGGAACCTTCGGCATGTAAAACTCCTATAGTGTTAGGATGTATGGATACATATGCATGTAATTTTGATGCTACAGCAAATGTTCATATTCAAAATATGTGTTGTTATCCGGGATTTTGTTTTGATAAAGATATACAATTAGTGTGTCCTCAATTTAATGAACAACCTTTGGTTTATATGTATCCAAATCCTACTAAAAACAATTTGACTCTTAAAGTATTAAGTCCTGAAGAGACAGAAATGTCATATAAAATTCTAGATGATATGGGTTCGGTACAAATGCAAAAAGAAAATATAAAATTAGGAAATTTTTATACTAACTCATTGCAAATAGGACAATTAAAATCAGGTATTTATCATTGTGTAATTACTATTGGTAATTATACAGAATTTAGAACAATTATAAAAGAATAACAATGAAAAACGTTTTTTTATTAATTACTGTAATAGTTGGTTTTGTGAGTGTTATGGGAATTTCTTCGTGCAACAAGGAAGAAGTAAAACCTACAATACTTACTGATAGTGTAGTAGATATAGATGGTAATGTATATAAAACTATTAAAATTGGTAAAACATGGTGGATGGCAGAAAATTTACGTGTAACAAAGTTTAATAATGGATCAAAATTAATACATGTAACCGATAAAAATGATATTGATTTTCCATGGCAAACACTTACAAAACCTGCATTTTGTTCATATGCTTTTAAGCAAGATACTATAGGCTTAGGGTATTTATATAATTGGCATGTAATAACAGATACCAATTCTATTGCACCACAAGGTTGGCGAATAGCAACTGAAGAAGATTGGAAACAATTAGAAGCCTATCTTGGAATGTCAAAAACTGAACTTGATGTTACAGGTTGGCGAGGCGAAAATGTAGGCGATAAAATGAAGGCTGTAGGTGTAACGTATTGGTTTCCATCAACGGATAAATACAATGTGTGGGGTGAAGATGCTGTTGGGTTTAAAGCAATGGCAGGTGGATGTAGATTACATAATGGTAAATGGGGTAATCCGGGAATTGGATATACCGGTATGTGGTGGACTTCTACCAAAACTTCTGATACAACTGCGTTGTATAGGTATTTAGATTATAAACAATCAAAAGTGTTTAGAGCATATGCTCCATTAAATTATGGAATGAGTATACGATGTGTAAAAGATGATAAATAACCTCGATTACTTCAAATTTCGAGATTTTTGCATTTACATATATAAATTATAAAAAAGCCACACACATGTGTGGCTTTTTTATAATAATATCTATAGTGTTTTTAAATCAAAGATTGTTTTTTTTTGTTGGTAATAAGTGTAGATTTTACATTCAAATAATATTAGATGACGTGAATAATGGGGTGTAAATTTTCAAAGAACTACGTATTAAATTTATGTTAAGTGTTGTTGTTTTTTAGAAACAGAAAGTTAAAAAAAGCCTGGTTTTGCTTACAAAATCTTAAACATTACATAAGAAATTATATAGGTATTATATGCATTTGTCAATTTACATTTGTATCGTTCAACAATAGTGTTGAATTAATACAAATTAAAATTGATTAAACAATGAAAACAAAAAACTTACTAACAAACAAATTGATTTCTACTGCCGCTATGGCAGCTATGGGAGTTGGTTCCTTGTTTGCACAAACAAATTTAGGTGCAGATTGCGGATGTCCATCAATTCCTAATCGTACTACTATCGTTGAGGTATCATCGTTGGCTGCTGCTGATGGTGCATTAACTGCTGCGAATACTGTATTTACATGTGACAAAATTTATGTTTTGGACAAAAAAATCTATGTACCAAACGGTAAATCTTTAACAATTCAACCGGGAACTCTTATTAAAGGTAGAGCACATGGTGGTGTTGCTGAAAACGCTGCTGCTTTAATCGTATCACGTGGTGGTAAAATTTTTGCAAGTGGTACAGAAACATGTCCAATTGTATTCACTGCAGAAGCTGACAACTTAGATGGTACATATCCTATTGGAAACGTAGGTAAATGGGGTGGTATTGCATTATTAGGTCAAGCACAAAACTGTATAAACGGTGGTGAGAATGGTAACTGTATTGCTGCTGGTTTAGGTGTTGTGGAAGGTTTCGACGTATTGAATCCTTACAATTGGTATGGTGCTGATATAAATAATTCTAAAGGAAATGGTGCTGAGCAATTTAACGATGATGATAACTCAGGTATAATGCGTTATGTTTCTATTCGTCACGCAGGTTGCGAAATCGCACAAGGAAACGAATTAAATGGTCTTTCATTAGCATCAGTTGGTCGTGGTACTACAATAGAAAATATTGAAGTAATATCAAATGACGATGATGATATTGAAATATTCGGGGGAACTGTTAATTTACGATATATTACATCTATGTTTGGTTGTGATGATATGCTTGACTACGACTTAGGTTGGAATGGTACAGCTCAGTTTATATT
>JAJUFK010000160.1 GCA_029266015.1 Bacteroidota bacterium | reverse complement strand
GTGGTATGGGAAGCCTCAATTATAGTACTGCAGTGTGGGATTCAAACCTTGAAAGTAGTATTACTATAATTGGCGAAAAAGGAACTGTTAAAGTAGCAGGACAATATATGAATGAAGTAGTGTATTGTAATATAAAAGATTATACAATGCCTGAATTAGCCCCTTGTAATCCTCCTAATGATTATGGCCCATATAAAGGTTCAGCGGCAAATCATCATTATGTAATACGAAATGTGGTAGAAACATTGCAACAAAAAACTACTATAACTACCAATGCTATGGAAGGTCTTAAAGTGGTAGATATAATAGAACGAATTTATTCTTATAAATAATAGTTTGTAATGACAAACATTTTTCAACGTACCGAACTTTTGATTGGTTCAGAAAATATGCAAGCAATTACAAACCAACGTGTAATACTTTTTGGGGTAGGGGGCGTTGGCAGTTGGTGTGCCGAAAGTTTGGTTCGAAGTGGAATTCAATATCTTACTATTGTAGATTCTGATACAATATGTGAAACCAATTGCAATAGACAATTGCATGCTACGTCATCTACTATTGGGAGATTAAAAACAGATGTCATGCGAGAGCGACTTCTCGATATAAATCCAATGGCAACTATAATAGCATTGAATAAAACGTATACACCGTTTAATTCAGATGAATTTGAATTACATAACTACGATTATATAATTGATTGTATTGATAGCTTGTCATGTAAAATAGATTTGATAAGAAAAGCTACCAAGACTAAAGCTGTATTTTTCTCATCAATGGGTGCATCTCTTAAAGTGAATCCACTCCAAGTAAAAGTTGCTGAATTTTGGAAGGTTCGTGGTTGTCCATTTGGATCAATTATTCGTAAACGAATACGAAAAGGAGATTTACCTGCAAAAAAATTTTTGTGTGTGTATAGTGAAGAAGTTCTTGAAAATAAAAATACACATATATTACCTGAATCGCACTTAGAAATGCAACCTGTTTTTGAAGCTGATAATGAAGAACAATGGCAGAGTAAAAAAGCTGTTATTAACGGTACAATGGTTCAAGTAACCGCAGTTTTTGGTTTTACGCTTGCCGGACTTGTTATTCAATCTATACTTAATGCTCAAAACAATACGATATGATACTTTACGGAAGTAACGGAACATATGAATATAACGAAAATATACAATCAGAAAAGAATGAAGGTTCTTTATTTGTTTCATTTAAGGGAATACATAAAGAATTAAACAGGGTTGTTGTTATTAGAAAAATGCAAGAACCTGCTGATTCTATTTCACACAATCATTTTGAAATAATACATACATTTTTAACTCAAATTCATTCTATAGATGAAGGTATTTGTCAGGTATTAGATGTTTGTTTATACGACGGTCATTTATATATAGTACGATTGTATGTTGAAGGAATAAGTTTGCAAAAATTATTGTTTACTCCCGATTTTCCGCAGTACAGGAACTCATATTTTATGTTACAAATAATGTTGCAGACACTTTCTATTATCGAAAAAGTCCATTCATGTGGTATTATTCATCATAGTATTTGTCCGCAACATATTTTTATTGAATCAAATGAAATAGGAAAAATTGATATGATGCATCCTTCAATAAAGCTTGTGGCATTTGAATATGCACTGTTACATTTTCATTCTGTTATTCCATTTCAAAAACCTCCTGTAGTACCAACTTATTCGGCACCGGAAGTTGTTCTTAAATATAATAATCTTATTTCACCCGCATCTGATTTATATAGTTTGGGTATTTGTTTATATGAATGTTTTACTCGTAAACCCGCTTTTGACACTGAAAATAAAGATTTGTTATTGCATACGCAAGTTTCATATCCTCTTAAAAAAACATGGAATGTTCCTCAAGAATTGTTTACTATAATTCAAAAAGCAACGTATAAACATGTTTTTAGAAAACCACCGGCGCGTTATACCGGTAGCGAATTAGAGCAATTTTTGAAAGTAGCATGCAGTAAGCGTTATTTGCAAGCAAGTCATATGAAAAACGATATAGAGGCATTTTTTAAAACAATGGCAGTTACAAATAAAAAAACAATAGCTCAAACGGTATCTCAATTTTTTAGAAAACGATAATTAATTTTTGCATTTTGTAATTCTATATACAACAAATTTATAGTATTTACGATATGCAATAATAAAAATTACATTAGATTTGTACAGTTTTGAATAGAGTTTATTAAATACAAAAAGCTATGATGAAACACATATATGTAAGTATTATTCTTTTGCTGAGCATGAATTATGTTTCATATTCACAAACATTTTCAGATGCTACAGTTAAAAAGCAACACAAGGGGCCATATATTGAATTTGTTACTACAATTCATAATTTTGGAACAATTACATTTGGTGAGCCGGCTCTTTATAGTTTTGATTTTACTAATACAGGTACAGAATCATTGGTTATAAGTAACGTAAAAACTACATGCGGTTGTACTGTACCTCAATGGAATTCAAAACCTATTGCTCCCGGCGAATCAAGTTCAATTACTGTAGAATATGATACAAAACGAAGTGGTGGCTTTTCAAAAGGAATTACTGTATTTTCAAATGCAATAAATAAACAAGTAAATCTTGTAATAGAAGGAGAAGTAACACCAAATCTTAACAAACCCATATTAGGACAATAAATTTACTGAGGAAATAATATATGCCAAAAATTTCAGACAGAGGCTTTACTATGCCTCCATCACCTATTAGAAAATTAGCAAAATTTGCCGATGCTGCAAAAGCACGAGGTGTAGAAGTATTACATTTAAATATTGGACAGCCCGATTTACTTACTCCTAAAGGTGGAATAGAAGCTGTAAAACAGTTTAGTGAAAATTATGTTGCCTATTCTCCATCAGCAGGTAATGTGAGTTTACGAAAAAAACTGGCAGAATATTATAAACAAGCTAATATAGATATTTCATACGAAGATATTTTAATAACTACCGGTGGTTCCGAAGCAATTTGTTTTGCTTATTATAGTATCCTTAATTATGCCGATGAGGTAATCGTTCCTGAACCTTTTTATTCTAATTATTATGGTTTTACAACCGAAACAGGTGCTCGGATGATTCCCGTTCGTTCTACTATTGAAACAAGTTTTGCATTGCCAAATATTGAAGAGTTTGAAAAGGCTTTAACTCCTCGAACAAAAGCTATCATGCTTTGTAATCCTAATAATCCAACAGGGTATGTGTATTCAAAAAATGAATTGGAACAAATACGAGATTTGGTTAAAAAATATGATTTGTTTTTGATGTGTGATGAAGTGTATAGAGAATTCTGTTATGATAGTCCACATTATTCTGTAATGAATCTTAAAGGAATAGAAGAAAATACAATTCTTATAGATTCATTTTCAAAACGTTACAATGTATGCGGAATTCGAATAGGTGCTCTTATATCACGAAATAAAGAGGTTATAGCAACTTCACTTAAATTTGCTCAAGCACGCTTGAGTCCTCCAAGTTTTGGGCAAATTGCTGCCGAAGCTTTACTTGATACCCCAAAAGAATATTTATTGGCTTCGGCACAAGAATATAAAGAACGTAGAAATTATATTATAAACGAATTAAATTCTATAAAAGGGGTACGGTCTCCTATGCCTAAAGGTGCTTTTTATTCAATTGTAGAATTGCCAATAGATGATGCTGAGAAATTTTGTCAGTGGTTACTTGAAGAGTTTGAATTCGAAGGCTCTACGGTAATGTTTGCTCCGGGTAACGGATTTTACACCGGTAAAAAATTGGGAGAAAATCAGGTACGAATTGCCTATGTATTGGAACACGATAAATTAGAAAAAGCAATGCGTTGTTTACGCGAAGCATTGCGAGTATACCCCGGAAGAACTATAGACCAATAATATGCAAACAAAAGTTCTTTTTATAATAAATCCAAATTCGGGTACTAAACGCAAGAAAAATATTGAAGAGCTTGCAAAGCAGTATTTGCCTGATTCTGAATTTATTTGTTACTTTATTTATACAAAACACCGTGGACACGCTACAGAAATTTGCAAAGACGCCGTTTTAAATTTTGATATTATTGTAGCTGTAGGAGGCGATGGAACAATTCATGAAATAGCACAACATATTATACACACCAAGGCAGCACTTGCCATTGTTCCCATGGGCTCGGGAAATGGACTCGCTCGTTTTTTGAGAATTCCATTATCACAGAAAAAAGCAATTCAGTTAATTGCAAAAAAACAGATACAAACAATAGATACTATTTTGTGTAATAATGAATATTTTATAAATGTTGCAGGTTTTGGTTTTGATGCTCGTATTGGTGATGTATTTGATAAAACACCAAATCGTGGTGGAGTAAAATATATAAAATTAGTTGGTAAAGAGTTATTTAATTATAAACCTCAAACATTATCTTTTCTTTCAGAAGATACCTCATTTAGTAAAACATTTTTTATTGCATCGGTTGCTAATTCAAGCCAGTGGGGAATGAATGCTCATATTGCTCCTATGGCTGATATTCGTGATGGATATTTTGATGTGGTTTTTATTAAAAAATTTCCAATGAGAGCTGCTTTACGGTTGGTTTGGAAATTATTTTCAAAGCAAATTCATACATCAAAATATGTTGAAACATTTAAAACACATTCGCTTACTGTAACAAATAATACATCATGCGTATTGCATCTCGACGGTGAACCAAGAACATTTACCGGAGATATTACCTTTACAATGCAAAAGCGTTCGTTACATATGGTTGTAGGTGATATATAAAAAAAAGCGAATTGCTTATAAAACAACTCGCTTTGTGACTCCGGAGAGACTCGAACCCCCAACCTTCTGATCCGTAGTCAGATGCTCTATCCAATTAAGCTACGGAGCCATTTTTTTGAGGTGCAAATATACTTATTTTTTTATCATCACAAACATTAGCATGAAAAAAGTGAATAAAAAAACAGGTAAGTATTGAATTAACGGTAATTAGATTTCAAATCCTAAAACAAGAATATCATCAACTTGTTCTAATTTTCCTTTCCAATTATCATGAGTCATTTCTAGTATTGTTTTTTGTTCTGACATAGGTTTTGATGCCGATTGAACAAGCAGTTGTTTAAATCGACGCTTTGAATAGCGTTTGTTGTTTTCGCCTCCAAATTGATCTGCATACCCATCGGTAAACATAAACACACGATCGTTTTCTTGTAATGTATATATTTTATTGGTAAATTTAGGCATTTCAGACGCGTAATCTTTATGGAGTGAAAATTTATCAACCGTAAGTTCATATAATTCTTGATTGCGTATGATATAAATAGGATTATATGCTCCGGCATATTCCATTATTTTTGTTGTATGATCAATTAAACAAATAGAAATATCCATACTGTCACGAGTCATATTATCTTCATGATTATTGATAGTTTCCGAAAATAATAATCCTAATTTGTGTAATATGTCATGAGGAGAAATATCATGATTTTTTGATACTATTTGATTTAAAAATGAAATACCCAACATACTCAAAAATGCTCCCGGAATGCCATGACCGGTGCAATCGGCTGTAACTATATATGTTTTTTTTCGTTTTTCGGCAATCCAATAAAAATCGCCGCTTACTATATCGCGTGGTTTATATAAAATCAAGTGGTCTTTAAATACCGACGAAAATTTATATTTATTTGGTAAAATTGCATTTTGTAGCCGTTTGGCATACGTCATACTTTGTTTTATTTCTTTGTATTGTTGTGCTATTTTTTTATTTTGTTCTTGTAATTGGTTGTTTTGTGAACTAATTAATACAGTACGTTTTTGAATCATTTCTTCCAAAAATTTATTTGATTTTTGGAAAAATTCGCGAAATTGAGTTATTGTTGAAACCGATAAAAGCGTTATTTGTCCTGCAAGTCCTAATTTAATGCTGTTTGCTGAAATGATTGGAATATCAAATATCGCAAAATTCCTAAAAACATATATAAGTACCGT
>JAJUFK010000111.1 GCA_029266015.1 Bacteroidota bacterium | reverse complement strand
AATCGCCGCCTTTTAAATAAATAATTCCATTGTGTAATTTATTATTTACTATACCGCTTACTGCATGTTTGCTCATCTTATAAAATTCAGGAAAAGCAGTAACAGCTCTACTTACAATATAATCAAATCGTTCTGTGCATTGTTCTACACGCATTTGTTTTGCTACAACATTAGGTAACTGTAATTCTTTGGCAATAGCATCTACCACCGATATTTTTTTTGCTATAGAATCTATCAAAACAAATTCTACTTTGGGAAACATTATTGCTAATGGAATTCCGGGAAACCCCCCTCCGGTACCGACGTCGAGAATACGACTACGTTGTTTAAATTCAAAAAACTTTGCAATTGCCAATGAATGTAATACATGATGCGAATACAAATTATCAATATCTTTTCGTGAAATCACATTTACACGTTCGTTCCAGTAGCGATACAAGGAATCGAGTTGCGCAAACTGTTCTTGTTGGTGTTTAGTAATGTCGGGGAAATATTCGAGTATTCGATTCATGACTTAATGTGTACGTTGCAACACATTGAACAACAACTCACGAGCGCGAAACAATTGTGCTTTAACTGTTCCTAAGGGCAAATTCATTTGTTGAGCAATTTCTTCGTAGGCATATTCTTTAAAATAGCGTAATTCTATAAGCTCACGATATCGAGGTTTCAATGTTTTAACAATTTCTGCTAATTGTACTGAATTCTGCGATTTTATAAAATTTTCTTCAGGATTTAATTCTGAACTTTCAATATTGAAAGAATATTCGTAATCATCTTTTTCGTAATTATCATCAATTGAAATTGTTACCGCTTTACGTTTACGCAGAAAATCAATACAATTGTTGGATGCTATACGAAACAACCATGTACTAAAAGCAAAATCAGAGGTATATTGTTCTAAATTTTTAAAAGCTTTACCAAATGCTTCTATTGTTAAATCTTCAGCATCATTTTTATTTTTCACCATTTTAAGCAACATAAAATAAATGGTGTCTCTATATCTATCCAAAAGTTCGGCATACGCTTTTTGACTTCCTTGTAATGCTTGCTCTACAAGAACTATATCTTGTTTAGCCTTACTCGAGAAATTCTCATTTATTTCCATCTTCGTTTGCGTGTATTTAGCTTATTTTGAATCATCAGTATTGTTAATACAAATGGTAACAACACATCAAATATTGGCGAATATACTAATAATTTTGATTCACGCAAACGATTCATGTTTAAATTGTGAATTATAAAAAACAATAAAAACCTCACCGCAACCAATGATATAAGCACATACACATTTGTAGTACCCAATAATAAAGCATACAAAATAATTGCAACATACATAACAATTCTGCTAAACGGTTCCAATGTCAATAACAATTGATGAATAAATCTATACGAACCTGCAGTTGTAAGATGTCGTTTTTTCTGTGAACACCATTCTGAAAACGAATTTACCTGAGCTGATCGCGTAAAACCCATTCCCGACAACTCTATTTGTGTATTATTTTTTCTGCCAACCTCACAAATAAACAAGTCATCATCACCCGACAGTATATGATAATGTTTAGTAAATTTACTACTTTGTTCATACGCGTCTCGCGAATATGCCATATTTCTTCCCACGCCCATATATGGAAGACCTATACGAGCAAACGACAAATAATTAATCGCTATGAAAAAAGTATCATACCGAACTAATTTGTCAAGAAACCCTTGCTGTGGTTCATATCCACCATACCCTAGCACTATCTGTGTTTTTTCATTAAACTGAGTACACATAGAACTAAGCCATGATTTAGTTTCAGGATAACAATCGGCATCTATAAACACAAAATAATTATAGCGTGCAGCCTTTATACCAATAGTAACTGCTAATTTTTTCCCATGTTTAAATTTAGGATCGTCTTTAATAAACGTATATTTAATATTTGAATACTTTTTCTGCAAATTTGTGATATACGATTCCGTATCATCTTCTGAACAATCATTCACTATTACAACTTCAAATTCAGGATACTGCTGTTCAAGCACTTGAGGTAAAAATCGTCTTAAATTTTCTTCTTCGTTTTTAGCACATATGATTATTGAAACCGGAGGATATGATTGTGATTGATTATTTTTTTGTTTATAAAAAGCTACTTGTGCATATACAAAAATATAGTATATAATTTGGATACTTGTTGATGCTATAAGTATAATTGCAATAAACAATTCTATTTCAGAATATCTAATCTCTATCATATAAATAAACAGGATTATTTCCCTGTTGCCAAAATTACTATAATTTTAGTATCAAACTATAGCTGTTCATATCTTTTGAATAACTCGCGTTCAACTAAAAACTGTGAGCAAATGGTATTTTATGGATATGTATTGATTTTTTAATAAAATAAATTCGACACGTTTATAAAACTTTATTACTTTTGCGAACTATAATTTTTGTAAAACAATGATACAAATTACATTTCCTGATAATACAGTTAAAGAATTTGCACAAGGTGTTACCCCTTTGCAAATAGCAGAAAGCATAAGTCAACAACTTGCTCGCGAAATTGTAGCAGCTACAGTAAACGGGTGCGAGTGGGATGTTATGCGACCAATTGAAAGTAATGCTACCTTACAATTACATAAATTTGATTCAAAAGAAGGCAAACATGCATTCTGGCATTCATCAGCACATTTAATGGCAGAAGCATTACAACAGTTGTATCCCGGAATTAAATTTGGAATAGGTCCTGCAATAGAAAATGGATTTTACTACGATGTAGATCCTGGAACAGCAATAATAACAGAAAAAGATTTAGCAAAAATTGAAGAAACAATGCTTGAACTTGCTCGTCAAAAAAACGAGTACATTCGTAAAAATGTAAGTAAAGCAGAAGCGTTAGAATATTTTTCAAAAAAAAATGAAGAATATAAAGTTGAATTAATACAGGAATTAGAAGATGGCACCATTACTTATTATACACAAGGTTCATTCACCGATTTGTGTCGTGGTCCTCATCTACCTAACACCGACCATATAAAAGCCGTAAAATTATTAAATATAGCAGGAGCATATTGGCGAGGCGATGAAAAACGTAAACAACTTACTCGGATATATGGCATTACATTTCCTAAAAAGAAAATGCTTGATGAATATCTTGAATTACTTGAACAAGCAAAACAACGCGACCACCGTAAAGTTGGTAAAGAGTTGGAATTGTTTATGTTTTCAAACAGAGTTGGACAAGGGTTACCAATGTGGCTGCCAAAAGGAGCTGCTTTACGCGAAAAATTAGAACAATTTCTTAAAAATGTTCAACGTAAACATGGCTATAGTCAAGTCATTACCCCACATATTGGTCAAAAAGAATTATATGTAACATCAGGACACTACGCAAAATATGGTAAGGATTCGTTTCAACCTATTCACACACCTGCCGAAGGAGAAGAATTCTTACTAAAACCTATGAACTGCCCTCATCACTGCGAGATATATAAAAACAAACCACGTTCATACAAAGATTTACCGCTACGTTTAGCTGAATTTGGAACCGTATATCGCTACGAACAAAGCGGAGAACTTCATGGTCTAACACGTGTAAGAGGATTTACTCAAGATGACGCTCATATATTTTGTACCCCGGAACAACTTAAAGAAGAATTCTGTAAAGTAATCGATATAATTTTTCACATATTTAAAGCGCTGGATTTCAAAGAATTTGAAGCTCAAGTATCGTTACGCGACAAAAACAACACGGAAAAATATATAGGCAGCGACGAAAATTGGGAAAAAGCAGAACGTGCGATTATAGAAGCTGCAGCAGAAAAAGGTCTGCAAACAATTGTAGAATATGGTGAAGCAGCATTCTATGGCCCCAAACTCGATTTCATGATAAAAGACGCTATTGGACGCCGTTGGCAACTTGGCACTATTCAAGTTGACTACAATTTACCCGAACGCTTTGAATTAGAGTATATTGGAGCCGACGACCAACGATACAGACCAGTAATGATTCACCGTGCTCCGTTTGGTTCTATGGAACGATTTGTTGCTGTTTTAATTGAACATACCGGAGGTAAATTTCCGTTATGGTTGACTCCGGAACAAGTTGTAGTAATACCTGTGAGCGAAAAATATAATGATTTTGCAAAAAAAGTTTTGAATTTGCTAAATAATTCCGATATTCGCACCCTCATTGATGAACGCAATGAGAAAGTGGGTAAAAAAATACGTGACAATGAGTTAAAACGTATTCCATACCTACTCATTGTTGGAGAAAATGAAGTACAAAACGAAACAGTTTCTGTGCGAAAACAAGGTGAAGGTGATAAAGGAATTATGACAATTTCTGAATTTATTTCACATATTTCGTCAGAAATACAACGAATGATGAATTTTGATAATTAAAATAAAGTATAACTAGGAGGAAATTTTATAGCACAAGGTAGAATAAAAAAACCAACTATGGCAGATGAATTAGCAGCAAAATATCGTCTAAACCAACAAATACGAGCACGTGAAGTAAGACTTGTAGGAGACAATGTTACTGTAGGAGTATATTCTTTAGTTGAAGCTTTACGTATAGCCGACGATTTAGAACTTGATTTGGTAGAAGTTTCGCCAAATGCAGATCCACCTGTATGTAGAATTGTTGATTTCCAAAAATTCTTGTACGACCAAAAAAAGAAACAAAAAGAAATAAAAGCAAAAACAACAAAAGTTGTACTTAAAGAAGTTCGTTTTGGACCTAATACCGATGAACATGATTATCAATTCAAATTGAAACATGCTCAAAAGTTTTTGGCAGAAGGAGCAAAAGTAAAAGCATACGTATTCTTCAAAGGTCGTTCAATTTTATACAAAGAACAAGGAGAAGAAGTATTGCATAGATTTATTAAAGACTTGGAAGATGTTGCTAAACTCGACCAAGAACCACGCTTAGAAGGTAAACGAATGATTATTCTTTTAAGTCCTGTATCAAAGAAAAAATAGTGTATAATTATAAATAGTGAATGTAAAATGCCTAAAATGAAAACAAATTCCAGCGCAAAAAAACGTTTTTCAATAACGGGTTCTGGAAAAATTAAAAGAAAAAAAGCGTTTAAACGTCACATATTAACAAAAAAAGAAACCAAACAAAAACGTAATCTTGGTTATGATGCAGTTGTTAATAAAGCTGACGAGAAAAATGTAAAGCTTATGCTTGGATTATAAGTAAACAAAGTGTTAAACAAATGAATTAGCCAATTAAGAACTATGAAATGTAGTCGCTAACCATTTAAAAATTGAAAAATTATGCCTAGATCAGTAAATTCAGTGGCGTCAAGAGCACGCCGAAAAAAAATCATGCAGCAAACCAAAGGATATTTTGGTGCTCGCAAAAATGTGTACACAGTTGCAAAAAATGCCTTAGAAAAAGGGTTATTATATGCATACCGTGACCGTAAAAACAAAAAACGTAACTTTAGAGCTTTATGGATTCAACGTATTAATGCTGCAGTTCGCACATACGATATGAATTATTCTCAATTTATTGGAGCTCTTGCTAAAGCAGAAATTAAATTGAACCGAAAAGTTTTAGCAGATTTAGCTATGAATCACCCAAAAGCATTCGAAGCTATTGTAAAAGCAGTAAAAAAATAAATCATATTTTTTTTATATTTGGGGAAGCTTTATGCTTCCCTTTTTTTTTTATAACATTTACATACTTATACAATATGAACATAGCGCTTATAGGATACGGAAAAATGGGCAAAGAAATTGAACAAATTGCCATTGAACGTGGTCATACTATTGCCCTCATAATTGACATTACAAATCAACAAGATTTAAATGTTACCAATCTCCACAATAAAAAAATAGATGTTGCAATAGAATTTACTATTCCTGATTCAGCATTTTCTAATTATTCTATTTGCTTCGAAGCAGATGTTCCGGTAGTTTCGGGCACTACAGGTTGGTTACACAAATTTAATGACGTAGTTGAAATATGTGAAACTCAAAACAAAGGATTCTTTTATGCTTCTAACTTTAGTTTAGGTGTAAATATATTTTTTGCTCTTAATAAACGTCTGGCTCAATTAATGAATCAATTCAACCAATACGATGTTGTATTAGAAGAAATTCATCATACCCAAAAACTTGACGCGCCAAGTGGTACCGCTATAACTCTTGCCGAAGATATTGTAAAAGAGATTGATAGAAAAAAATCATGGCAATTAAATGAATTCACTTCAACCGATAATTTACAAATACTTGCAAAAAGACTCGGAAAAATTCCCGGCACACATACAATAACATACGATTCTGACGTTGATAGCATTGAAATTTCTCATGTAGCAAAATCTCGAAAAGGATTTGCTACCGGAGCCGTATTAGCCGCCGAATTTATGAAAGGTAAAACCGGAATATACGGAATGAAAGATTTATTAGGAATATAATACATTCATACATGAAAAAAATTTTTGAAAACAAATGGGTGCTTTTTGCTACTATAGCAACTGCATATTTATTATGGGTAATTTGGTTAGGTAATTTTTGGTGGTTGCTTGGCATAGGAATCATCTTTGATTTATACATCACAAAAAAAGTTCCATGGGCTTTCTGGAAAATATATAAACCGAAAAATAAATTTCAAAAATGGCTTCTTGGCTGGGTTGATGCAATTATTTTTGCTGTAATTGCTGCTTCTTTTATTCGTCTTTTCTTTTTTGAAGCATACACTATACCCACTTCATCTATGGAAGGTACATTACTTGTAGGCGATTTTTTATTTGTGAGCAAATTTCATTACGGACCACGTCCTCAAATGACACCACTGTCATTTCCTTTTGTACATCATTCTATGCCATTTTCCAACAATATGACAAAATCGTTTAGCACTTCGTGGCAACTTCCTTACAAGCGAATGGCCGGGTTACAAACTATAAAAAATGATGATATTGTAGTATTTAATTTTCCCGAAGGCGATAGTGTTATTGTAACACGCCAAAGTCAGAGTTTTTATCAATTAAAACGCGATTTTCCAAATTGCCTATATCCTCTTTCACCAAAAGATTTTCAAATATATAACAAACTTAAAATGCAATATCCTAGCGACGAAGCATGTTTTTACGCATATTTTAAAGATTCTATCGTATATCGCCCCGTTGATAAACGCGAAAATTATATTAAGCGTTGCGTTGCTATAGCCGGTGATACATTACAAGTAAAAGGCGGAATGGTATTCATTAACGGAAAACCTCAAAAATTTATTCCCGGAATTCAATTTAGATATGATATTTTTACATCAGGTTTAAAATTACGTGAATCAATTATTTCTGATTT
>JAJUFK010000397.1 GCA_029266015.1 Bacteroidota bacterium | reverse complement strand
GAGTGTAAAATCGGTACATAAAAATCTCGAATATTTTCGGGACGCGAAAATCCTTGAATTATAAATGTTTTTGAATCGATATCAAACTCAACCTTTGGAGTTTTATCGGTTTGTTGTATATCAATTGCTTTCATAATAAACTATGGGTTCCCATTTTATTGTATTACTTATATTGTATTTCCATTTTTCCAAACATACAAAAAAAAAGGTTTCATACATTTATTTTTTTTGTTTTTTCTTTTGTGTAGATGTATCAAAAAATTTATCGTCAAAATGTATTAAAAAAACAGTGTCGGTTGCTCGGGTAATTGCAGTATACAGCCATCTGAGAAAATCTAAATTCATCATATTTTCTGTAAGATATCCATGGTCTATATATACGTCATTCCATTGTCCGCCTTGAGCTTTGTGACAAGTAACAGCGTATGCAAATTTAATTTGTAATGCTTGGAAATATTCATTCTTTTTTAGCTCTTCATATTTTTTCTTTTTACTCTGTATATCGGCGTAGTCTTGAATTACTTCATCAAAAAAAGCTTGTTGTTCATCTTTAGTAAACGAAGGTGATTCTGAATGTAAGGTGTTTAATATAACTTTTGTTTCAAATTGAATATTATTATAATCAGGGCACTCAATTATAACTTGGGCAAAGTTTATATTGTATAAGGTTTCATATTTTTTTACTGCAACTATTTTTACAATATCACCATTTGCCAAAAAATCAATTTCTGGTATATGTTGAGTCCAATAGTAGTTATTTTTTACAATCATTATATAATCGCCGGCACATATTTCGGAATCACGCCATAAAATGTTTTGACGTATGCCTTGATTATATCTGTTTGCAAGTTTATTGCTTCTTGTAATTACAATAGTATTTTCTATTCCTTTGGTATTGTATGATTTTTCCAAATGTTCAAGTAAATCGGCTCCTTGAATTGCAATAGTGTCATTATAGGTTGTTGTAAGTTTAGGAAAATGAATGGAATTGTTATCAATATGTGTACGAATACGTGTTGCGTTCTGTAAAATTCCGGATTCTTCAGCTTGTCTTACAACTTCTTGTAATTGAGCCTTATGGCATGTTTTTAAAAAGGTGTGTTGTATGTATTGTACGTCTAATGCCGGACTAGTATTTAAACCAATAGGAGCTAATTGTGCCGTATCGCCAACCAGTATAAGTTTGCAGTGGGTTTTGGTAAAAACAAAGTCAATAAGATCATGAAATAGCAACCCGCTGCCAAATATAGATTGTTCGCCTGTTTGATTTGCAAGCATAGATGCTTCATCTACAATAAAAACAGCTTTGGGGGTATTATTATAGTGTAATTGAAATTTTGGAAACCCACCTATAATAGTTTGTTTATAAATTTGTTTGTGAATAGTACTTGCAGTTTTTTGTGTGTAATTGCATAATACTTTTGCTGCTCTTCCTGTTGGAGCAAGTTGTACTGAAGGTATATTACAATCTTCTAATGTTTTTACTATTGATTGTATTAATGTAGTTTTTCCGGTACCAGCATATCCTGTAAGAACAAATATGTCATCGTTTGATTGTATGAACTGTGCAATTGCGTGTATTACATTACGTTGGTCGGTAGTAGG
>JAJUFK010000038.1 GCA_029266015.1 Bacteroidota bacterium | reverse complement strand
CATTAAAAAATCAATCAATATTTGTTCTCGTATTATTTTTTCTTTTACCACTATTTTTGCAAATGTACCTTCACACAAAAAAGTATTCAAAAAAAATATTGCTACAATAATTAAAACTATAGATAGAATAATACCTGACATAACATTAGGGGTAGCTTGCAAAATATTTAAAATTTCTACAAATCAATATTATAGGTGGAAAAATAAATTGCATTGTACGGCATCGGTTCTTAATCTTTGCTTTAGAACGCATACAAATCAACTTACTATAAAAGAAAATATGGTTATTTATGATGCGTTACATGCTCCCGAAAACTGTTACAATTTTCTTTCATCTACGTTTCTTAGATTGAAACGGAATGGACAACTTTATTGCTCGTTATCAACATTTTATAAATATGCATTTTTACATTCCGTTCATAGATTGAAACATAAAAAATTTACTCCAAATAATTCATTCAGAGCAACAAAAGTATTTGAATATATTCATATTGACACTACTTTTGTTTTAACTGAATTAGAAGGGAAATGTAGAGTAGTATTTGTTAAAGATAATTACTCAAAAGCAATATTACACGGAGCAATTGTGCCTGCTGGTAATTCTTCGTATATTCGAGATGTGCTTATAGAAACGTTCAACAAGCATGGAATAAGAGCAAATGAAGAAGCTATAAGCATAGTGAGCGATGGTGGTAGCGAAAATGCTGGAGAAGTCCTAAAATGGATTGCAAACAACGAACAAATCAACGTCGTGAAAATTATTGCAAAAAAAGACAATTCAATATCGAACAATATGGTAGAGAGCTGTAATCACATTTTTAAAAATGTATTTATGGCAGGTAAAATTCCAAAAAATAGTGAAGACTTAAAAATATTTGTTGAACAATATAAAATATTTCATAATCAAGAATGGTTTCCAATTGAATTTTATGGACTTAATCCCGAAGAGGTTCTTACTGGAACAATCCCCGATAAAAACAAATTTAAAGAACAAACTATACAAGCCGTAAAAAGTAGAGCAATCGAAAATAAAAGGTTTGATTCAGAACATTGTATTACTTGCCAATTAAAATAAAATAATTAGCAATCAAGTGCTTTCTTAAAAAAAGAATCGATTTTCTAATAAACTTGTCGAAACAATTTTGCTTTTATACTTTAAAAAGCAAAATTGATTATAGCTCTTTATTTTCAAGCATATACGAATATTCGTATGTTTCTATTGCATTTTTGCGTGGAAACTCAGGCTGGCATTCCGTAAGCAAAAAGTTCGTCTGCGTTAGGTGCGTTGTCATTTATTAACTTCCTAATGTTTTGCAAAGTTTCCTGAACGTTATCGGGAAACTGCTTTATGTATGCTTCAATTTCATTCATAATTATCTCAATGCTGTGTCGTCCGTTACAATGACCGCTAACGGTTTGGGCTATGGGCAGTGGCGGTTTGCGTGAGCCTTTCCTGTCAAACCGAGAAAACGCTCGGGCGGGCTACCGACTTTGCAAATTGCACTTCAACCCGCCATTGCCTATGAGCCAGTGTTAGCGGTAGTTTTTTATTTATTCAAATAGTAATTCCACGTTATTTTTGCAATGTCTGAAATAATCTTTTCATTAATTTCCGAAGTTTCTTTGGACTCTGCAACAAATACGCTTATAAAAATTAATTGTCCATTCGGTAAAGTAATTACCCCAACATCATTAGTGGCTGCTGCAATTCCATTATTTATTCCGGAAGTCCCTGTTTTATGAGCAACAATTGTATTCTTTGGTAATTGTCCTTTTAATCGGTTACTTCCTGTTGTTGTTTCTCTCATAATTTTCCAAATAAAATCATAACTTTTTTTAGAAAGTAATTGGTTCTTATTATTATAAGTATCTATTAACAGTTTGTTCATCGCTGTTGGGGTTGCCCAATTTTGATATTGGGTATTCCAATCCTTGTGCATTTGTTCTTCGTTTGCTTTGATTGAAATATCAGTGAAATGATTAGCATTCAAGAATTTTTGAACAGAATCAGTTCCTCCGATTAATTTTAGCAAAATATCACAACCAATATTGTCGCTCTCTGATACTGTATAATTTAGTATTTGTTCAATCGTCAAAGTTGTTCCATTAGGGAATTCCTCTTTAATCGGACTCCACGTTTTAGGCAAAAGGTCTTGAGGGGTAATCTCTATTTTTTGTTCAAAAGAAAGATTCCCTTTATCTATCTCAGACAAAACGGCTAAAGCAATCGGAAATTTCATAACGCTTTGCATCGGGAAATGGAAGTCGTTATTAATCTTAAAAGTATCCTTCTCATTGCTGTTGAATATTGCTACTCCTATTCTGGCATTTTTTGCCTTTAAAACATTCTCAATTTTCAAAGTTAAGTTGTCAGTTTGAGCATTTGAATACACAACTGTAAAAAATAAACTTAACAATACTAATAATATCCTTTTTACGATTTTCATATGTCTGTACTCCTATCTGGTTAAATTACCGCTAACTTATTTATATGTATGACAACGTCATACATATACACCTAATTTGGGTGTATATGTATGAAAAGTGTTACATATTAAATTTTGTCATTATTTACTTATTTTTATTCGAACGTATTTTAATGCATAAAAATAGCAATTTATTTGTTACAAATCAAAAAAATGGCAACTTTATTTTTTTTGGTTTTTGGGGGATTATATGGGTGTATATTTCGGTGGTTTTTGAGATATTGTGACCCAATAATTCTTGTGCAAATCGTAACTCTGCTCTCTATTCTAATAATTGTTAAATATTTTGCAAATACCTAATAATATCAAATAAATTATTACGGAATTATTTTATTTATAGGCTTTACACGTGTAACAAACGTATAAAGCCTATAAATAAAACCCTTGACAATACAACATATAACATGTAATACATGTATAACCTGATTTTTGCACCGATAATTACACGGTTATTTTTATTTACAAACACATAGCCTCTACAAAGCCTATAAAATATAGGATTACACGTTTAATAGACGTATAATTTGAATTAAATAATGCATTATCAATACGTAACTAATAATTTTGTTGTTTCTGAATTTCGAGTATTTTGTAAATATTGCAATGGAATTAAACAGGCTATATCCTTAAAATATATTTGCAAAATAAAGGTTATTGCCTTATATTTGCATTAAAATTTAAGGATATAACCTTATGGACTTACTAAAACATAAATTATTAATTGAACAGACCGATAAAAAATTGGCTGTTTTTAGAACACTAGAATCTGTTATTGTACCATCAGAAGGGTGGATACATTCGGTACGCACAGCTCTAAAAATGTCTTTACGACAACTTGCAGTTCGGCTTAATATAACTCCGCAAAGTGTCAAAGAAATTGAACAACGTGAGGCAAATGGTTCCATAACCATAAAATCGTTACAAGAAGTAGGTGCTGCTCTCGATTTGCGTTTGGTATATGGATTTATTTCAAAACACGAATCAATTGAGGCAATGATTGAACAACGTGCATTAGAAATTGCTCGTGATATTGTGAGTCGCACCTCAAAAACGATGGAATTAGAAGAGCAGGGAAATTCACGTGAACGACTTGAAAAAGCAATAACAAATCGTGCTGAAGAAATAAAACGAACAATGCCAAAATATTTATGGGATTAATTATTGATTATATTGAGGGGCAAACGCCCATTGATGAAGAAGAAAAAGAGGGTATTCGTATAAAATCTATTACCACTCGTGCTGAATTAGATGAATTTGAGCAATTAAACATTGAAAAGGCTATACAATGGACTTTAGGTAAAAAATGGACAGTATCACAAATTTTAACCGAAGATTTTATGAAACAATTACATTATAAAATGTTTTCAGATATTTGGACTTGGGCAGGAGAATATCGTAAAACTAATAAAAATATTGGTGTGCCATATTTCCAAATACAAATGAGTCTTAAACAACTTCTTGATGATAGCTTGTTTTGGCATACAAACAATACATATGATGATGACGAATTTGCATTACGATTTAAACATCGAATAGTATCAATTCATTGTTTCGCTAATGGAAATGGCAGACATTCTCGTTTAATTGCAGATATTATTATTAGTCAAATATTCAAGAAGCCGATATTTACATGGAGCATGAATAATTTAAGTAAAGTAAGCAATGAACGAACCGATTATTTAACATCAGTGAAAGCTGCGGATAAAGGAGATTATTCAAAATTAATTTCATTTGCTAGAATGTAGTGACATGTGAATTGATTAATAAGGAATTACTGTTTATTTATTTGCAAATATTAATCCTACACCGACTCCGCAATCTCATTACTAATCATCTTCACTATTTCGGTCATTTCAAGTTCTTCAAAGTAAGCTCGAACATATTTAAGGTCTTGCTTCAGGCGTTTTGATGAACCTTCGAGAGGATTCCGTATTCTGTCATAAATTTTCGAGTAATTTTTTGATGTTAAAAAGTGAATAAAACGAGCTTTAACGGATTCATCTACATTGCGTACTTGACAGTATTTAAGTAAATAATGCATTGCCAATACTTGACGAACTGTTGTAAATTCATCATTTTTACTTGGCAAATCCTTTTCTTGCTTTACTGATTCTGAGCTTTGAGTGGTTTGTGAATATTGTAATGCTTGTGTTTCAATAAATTCTAAAAAGTTTTCATAAGCTTTATGTTGAACAAAAAGCCAAACTATATCCATGTCGGATAATTTAGTAAAAACATTATCTAAAGGTTGCTCGCAAATTGTTTCGACTTCATTTTCATCAATCTGAACAAAATCTTGTGTAATATTCTGAATTTCAATTCGATTTTCAATATTCTTCCTAAATTTTTTAATTGATAGTTCTACCGAATTTCCGAGTTTATAATCATGTTCGATTGCTTCAATTATTTCTTTAAAATCCTCATTAAAATCTTTGCGAAATTCTGTAACTGCCTGCAATCGTTTCTCAAATTGCTCAATTGCAAATCGTTTGTCATTGGCAATACTCACACGTTTTTCATACACATTGTGTAATCGGTTTGTCATGCGTGTAATTTGTTTTTGCATGATTATATTTAAATTTTCTGCCATAGTTTGAGGATTTTTGTGAATAATTGTCAAAGATACTTATTTTATAAAACTGATAATTTCAAAATTTAAATTCTCCCTCATTCTTATCTTTCCCAAGTTCGATTTTAATTTTATCTGTAGCATCACGCTTTGTTTTATCTACAACTTTAGCATAAATCTGAGTTGTTTTAAGATCACGGTGTCCAAGCATTTTAGAAACGGTATAGATATCTGTACCGCTACTCAATTGTAATGTTGCATAAGTGTGCCGAAAACAATGAAAGGTTATATTTCGGGTAATCCCAGCAGATTGAATCCAACGTTTTAAAGGTTTTGAAATCCATGAGGGGGCTGGTAAATCTTCAAAAACAAGCTGTTCCAGTTTACCTCGTTCACCGCAAAGTTGAAGTGCTTGTTTTGGTATTGGCATATATTCCACTCCCTTTGTTTTTTGTTGAGTAAAATTGAGAAATATTTGTTCCCCATTTGCTTGTATATCTTTCCATTTTAAATTTTGTATATCACAATGCCGAATACCTGTTAAAGCTGAAAAAAGTGCGGCACGTTTCACTATTGGGCGCTCGCATGCAGTTTCTGCAAGTATATTTAATTCTTCAATCGAAAGGTGTTCTCTACGACTTTCCTCCTCTTTTATACCTTTTATCTTGGCTGAAATATCTACAGATAAATAACCATCAATAAACGCTTGCTTTAACCCAGCTTTAAAAATACTAAAATAAGTAGAAGCAGTATTATGAGAAACAATGCCTTTTTTATTTCCTCCGCAAGGAACTGAAAGGAAGAACCTGCGAATTTCTTCGGCTTTACTTGTATTAATTTGAGAGAATGGCAACGGCTGATTATTGTTAAATAATTTAAGCAACTCTCCAACACGATTCCAATTTACAATAATTGATTGTGAGCTGTTTCGATGTCGGTCTTTTGATACTTTCAGAAAGTATTGAATAAAATCAATGTTCTGACGTTTGTTTTGAACAGCAAGTTCTGCTTCTTTTTCTGTATATAAATCGGCATTATCATATTCCTTTTGGCGAAGGCTTCTAACACCATCAGCAAAAATACAAGCATCTTGGTCAATCGGACTTTTGCATTGAATTACACCATTAACATCTCTTTTGGGTTTGAATGTTTTTTCACCATCAGCAGTTGTTCGGGCAGTTCGTGTTTTATCCCATACTGGCGTTTTTATTGTTCTATTTAGTGCTTCGATAATTCGATTTGGCTTATCTGTTCCATTTTTAAAAACAGGATAGCTTTCAAGTATTAAATACCATTCGTTTTGATATTCGGATTTGCGAAGTTTAACAGTACATTTGGTTTTTGCTAGTTTCTTCTTCATAGTTCTGTGTTCTATCGTTGAGAGAATATTCGGTCTATTTCTACTTTAGGAACATATACAAATTTTCCAATTTGCTTTCTTGGAATACCATTTTTGCGAATGGCATTATTTACTGTCGAGGCAGATATTCCGAACTTCGATGTTATTTCACCTACAGTATAACATTCATCTTGATTGTAATTGATTCGTGTGCTTATTGTTTCAGGCTGTGATGCTGATATTGTTTTTGCCTTTGGAAACATTACTTCAATATGTGCTCGACTAATTCGTGTTAAACGTTCTCCGAGATTAACAGCAGGAATATTACCCTTTCTGATTAAACGATATATCGTATCTCTCGAAATGCCAAATAGCAAAACAGCTTCTGCTATGGAAATATATTGGCGGTCTGTTGGTATTTTCTCAGCTAACTTTTGGTTTTGCTCTTGTTGTTTCTCTTGTGCTTTCTTTTTACGGGTTGCAGCTTCTGAACATTTTTTGGAACAATACTTTGAGTAAACCGTTTTTGCATTAAACGGACTACCACAGATATCACAATTCTTTAGAAGTATAAATTTGCTACTAGGCATATCAATTACATTAAGTATAAATAAGTAGTTATAAGTCGCACCTTACTGTTATTTAAGTCGCGTTACAAATATGTAGCAAATATAACAATAATTTCACGCAAAAAGCAAAAAGTTAACAAAGTTATAAAAATAAAAAAACCGCTGTAAAAACATTATTTACAGCGGTTTAATTATTAATATTAATTACAGTTTTGTATAAACTATTTTACCTCTTCAAAATCAACATCGGTAACCTCATCACTGCCTCCTTTTGATTGGCTGCCACTTGAACTTTGACCTGCATTAGGTTGTGAACCTGCTTGTTGTTGTGTATTATACATTTCTTGCGATGCAGCTTGGAATACAGTATTTAATTCGGCTGTTGCCGCATCTATACCTGCAAGGTCTTGTTTGCTGTGAGCCTCTTTTAATTTTGAGAGAGCTGCTTCAATCGGTGCTTTTTTATCGGCAGGTAATTTATCGCCAAACTCTTTCAATTGTTTTTCTGTTTGGAAAATTAAACTGTCAGCATGATTTAATTTATCTATACGTTCTCTTGCTTCTCTATCGGCAGCTTCATTAGCTTTTGCTTCGTCACGCATACGTTTAATTTCATCTTCGCTCAAACCTGAAGATGCCTCTATACGAATGCTTTGTTCTTTTCCGGTAGCTTTATCTTTAGCCGATACGTGTAAAATACCATTAGCATCAATATCAAAGGTAACTTCAATTTGAGGCACACCACGTGGAGCTGGTGGAATTCCGTCTAAATGGAATCTTCCTATAGTTTTATTATCGCGAGCCATAGAACGTTCACCTTGTAAAATATGAATTTCTACCGAAGGTTGATTGTCTGCAGCAGTAGAGAATGTTTCAGATTTTTTAGTAGGTATTGTAGTGTTTGCCTCTATTAATTTTGTCATTACCCCACCCATGGTTTCAATTCCAAGCGATAAAGGAGTAACATCTAAGAGCAATACATCTTTTACATCACCAGCAAGCACTCCTCCTTGAATAGCTGCACCTATAGCTACAACTTCATCAGGATTTACTCCTTTTGACGGTACTTTTCCAAAAAATTGTTGCACTTTTTCTTGAATAATCGGAATACGTGTAGAACCACCTACCAATATTACCTCATCAATTTCTGAAGCTGTTAAATTAGCATCTTTAAGAGCTTGAGCACATGGCGGAATTACGGCTTGAATTAATTTATCTGCCAATTGTTCAAATTGAGCACGAGTTAAATTACGCACTAAGTGTTTGGGAATACCATCTACAGGCATTATATATGGCAAATTAATTTCGGTAGTAGTTGAACTTGATAGCTCAATTTTTGCTTTTTCGGCAGCTTCTTTTAATCGTTGCAAAGCCATTGGATCTTTACGTAAATCAGGCCCTTCAGATTTTTTGAATTCTTCTGCCAACCAATCTATAATTACTTGATCAAAATCATCACCACCTAGATGTGTATCACCATTGGTAGAACGAACTTCATATACTCCATCACCCAATTCAAGTATTGAAATATCAAAAGTTCCACCACCAAGGTCAAACACAGCTACTTTCATGTCTTTATGTTTTTTATCAAGACCATATGCCAAAGCTGCAGCTGTAGGTTCATTTATAATTCTACGCACTGTTAAACCTGCTATTTCACCAGCTTCTTTTGTCGCTTGACGTTGCGCATCGTTAAAATATGCAGGCACTGTAATTACAGCTTCTGTAACTGTTTGTCCAAGATAATCCTCAGCTGTTTTTTTCATTTTTTGAAGTACCATTGCAGAAATTTCTTGTGGAGAAAATTTCCTGTCGTCTATCTGTACTCGTGGCGTATTATTATCGCCTCTAACTACTTTATAGGGCACACGTGGTATTTCATTTTGTACTTCGTCAAACGTTTCTCCCATAAAACGTTTAATTGAATTAATCGTTTTTTCAGGATTTGTAATTGCTTGTCGTTTAGCAGGATCTCCTACTTTACGTTCGCCGTTCTCAACAAACGCCACTACCGAAGGTGTTGTACGTTTACCTTCGCTATTGGGTATTACAACTGGTTCGTTTCCTTCCATTACAGAAACACACGAGTTTGTAGTCCCTAAATCTATTCCAATGATTTTTCCCATCGTTATTTTGTTTTAAAATGTTCATTTTTTTCAACGTTTTTCAAGCATTATGCCATGCTGTTTTTTAGTAATTTCTATGTAATTGTGTCACGGCGCACTCAATAATTAATTAAACCATGTCATAATTTATGACATTTCGACATACAAAAAAAGTATCAAACTATTTATAAATGCACACGTAATACAATTATGGTAAATACTATACAATGTACTTTTAAGTACTATATTTGTAACTATTTTATGAATCTATGATTATTAAGGAATTTATCTCACATTATATTTCTTTGCGAAACCGTTTAGATTTAGACATTAAACGGTTAGAAAACATGCATTCATCACATATGCAATGTTCAAAAGCATGTTACCATTGCTGTATGAATTTTGGAATTTTGCCAATAGAGGCATTTGCTATAGCTCAAACTTTTTCTAATAAAACGGCATTTACAAAAACCGAAACAAATGAACAATGTATATTTTTAATACACAATCTTTGTTCTATATACGAACATCGTCCGTTTATATGCAGAACACAAGGGTTACCTATTGTATATGAAGTTGACAATCAATATCAACTTTCGGTATGTGAACGAAACTTCACTTCTCAACCTGATTCATTGTTTACTCCTGATAATTGCTTATTTATGGATGACTATAACAATGAATTATATGCATTAAACATTGAATTTCTAAAACATAATCCTCAATTAGGGTTACAATACGACACATTGATTCAGGTAAATAACTGTATTACAATATTATCGTAATTCAGCGCCTATTGAATTTTTAAATTTTGCAATTAATTTTGTCATAACCCCTTCTATTTGTTTATCGGTAAGGGTTTTTTCCTTATCTTGCAATACAAATGAAATCGCATAGGATTTTTTTCCTTCGGGAATACCTTTTCCTTGATATACATCAAAAACTTGCATATGTTTTAATAAATTTCGTTCGGTTTCAAACGCAAGTTTTTTAATAGTTTCAAATTCAATATGAGCATCTAACAACAACGCCAAATCACGACGAACTTCAGGGAATTGAGGTATTTCTTTATATATAATTGGGGTTCCGTAAAGTTGCATAAGTGTATCCCAATACAGTTCGGCATACATACATGGTTTTTCAATATCAAAATGCTTACTTACGGCAGATTTTACAATACCCAAACGAGCTACTACACGTTTGTTTACAACACATTCTAAACCACTTATACATGAATGTTGCAATGATACAAACTTCCACTTTGATATACCTAATTTTTGTAATACACTTACAACTAATGATTTTAAAACAAAAATATCTGAATCGGCTAATTGTATATTCCAATGTTGTGGCGCTTGTTTGCCGGTTATACAAATAGCCAATTGTTGTTGTTCATTATATTTTTGAGTTACAGTTCCTTCAGAACCTGTAGTATGATAGGTTGTTCCAAATTCAAAGACTGCAATATCATTCATTTGTCTATTTTTATTATACTCTACAACCTCTAAACAGCCAAACAACAATGATGCTCGCATACAATCAAGTTCAGCACTTAAAGGGTTAAGTATAGAAACTCGTTTTTCGAATAGTTCCGGAGCAAATTTTTGATAATATGTACTACGCGTAAGTGAATTGTTCATGATTTCATAACACCCACTTGCAACTAACATATCAGCTATTTTTTGTTTTAATTGAGTTGTATTTACGCCGTTAGAATATACTATTGAAGAACGAATTGCGTCGGGAATTTCGATATTATTATACCCATAAATCCGTAAAATATCTTCAACCACATCTTCTTGTCTTTGAACATCAACACGATACGGAGGTACTTGTACTGTTAATGTATTGTCAGATTCTGATGTAATTACTATTTCAAGAGCTGTTAGAATTCTACGAATTATATCTTTTTCTATATGTTTACCAATTAAAGCATACATCTTTGAATACTGCAATTCTATAGTAAAAGGCGCAAATTCTTGTGGGTGAGAATCAAATATATCTGATTCTATTTCGCCACCGGCAACTTGCTGAATAAGAATTGCTGCTCGTTTTAATGCATATATGGTATTATTAGGATCTATTCCTCGTTCAAAACGAAATGAAGAATCTGTAGATAAAGCATGACGACGCGATGTTTTACGAACACTTACCGGATTAAAATATGCACTTTCTAAAAATATATCTTTTGTTTGATTTGTAACTCCTGATTCTATACCGCCAAAAACACCGGCAATACACATTGGATTTACGGCATTACATATCATTAAATCGTCGGCATGCAATTCTCGAGTAACACCATCTAACGTAACAAATGGTGTTTTAGAAGGAACATTTTGTACAATTACTTTTCCACCTTCAATTTTTGCTAAATCAAAAGCATGAAGAGGCTGTGCCATTTCATGTAATATAAAATTGGTAACGTCTACTATGTTATTTATAGGTTTTTGACCTATTGCACGAAGTTTATTTTGTAACCATTCCGGAGATTGCGTTACAGTAACATTTCGTATAACAAGACCTGTATATCGTGGACACGCTTCTGTATTTTCTACATGTACACTAACAGACATAGGTTTAGAACCGGCAACAAATTCAATTACCGAAGGTTTTGTAACTGTACATGAACCTTGAACACTTAAATATGCAGCAATATCACGAGCTACACCAATATGCGACGCTGCATCAATTCTATTAGGAGTAAGCCCTATTTCAAACACATAATCATCTTGAATGTTATAAAAATCTTTGGCTAATGTACCGGCAGCAACAGTATCTGGCAATACCATAATACCTTCGTGACTTGTACCTAACCCTAATTCATCTTCGGCACATATCATACCTTGCGAAACTTCACCTCTAATTTTAGTTGCTTTAATCTCAAATTCAGTAGTTCCCGAATATAATTTTGTTCCCTCTGTTGCAACAAGTACTGTTTGCCCCGCAGCAACATTTGGAGCTCCGCAAACTATAGGTACAATTGTATTATTTCCAATATCTACGGTAGTTACATGCAACTTGTCGGCATTTGGATGTTTTTGACATGTTACAACCTTACCTACAACTACACCTTGTAAGCCACCTTTTATAGTTTGGAACAATTCATAGCCTTCAACCTCTAAACCTATATCAGTAAGAATTTTTGAAACTGTATCAACATCTAAATCAATATTGATGTATTCTTTGAGCCAATTATATGAAATTTTCATTTGTATTTTTTTTAGACAACAAAAGTACATTTTTTTTAAAACGTAGAATAAATGACTTTGAATAAAAAATTGTATTTTAGCAACAAAAATAGTTATATGCAAAATTCTGAACGACCATTTATATTTATAACAAACGATGATGGTATACAAGCCAAAGGAATACAAGTACTTATAGAAGAAATGAGTAAAATTGGAGATATATTGGTTATAGCTCCCAATACCGGTCGTTCAGGAATGGCACATGCTATTACATTTAGCACTCCGGTTAGACTGCATAAACATAAACACGCCAATGGATATCAAGTATATGACATGACAGGAACTCCCGTAGATTGTGTAAAAATGGCACTTGATAAATTTTTTGACCGTAAAAACCCTGATTTACTCGTTTCCGGTATTAATCACGGTTCAAATGCTTCAATATGTTCAATATATTCGGGGACAGTTGCTGCTGCTCGCGAAGGAGCTATTAATGGAATTCCTTCTATAGCATTTTCAAGTTTAGATTTTAGCCCCGATGCCGATTTTGACCCTTTTCGTCCATATATTCAAACCATTGCTACACATGTAATTAAACACAAACTTCAACCCAATGTTTTTTTAAATGTAAATTTTCCTTGTCACGATACTGCTAATATACAAGGAATACAAGTATGCCGTCAAACTAAAGGTATTTGGGTTGAAGAATTTGACAAACGAACAGACCCTCACAATCAAGATTATTTCTGGCTTACCGGACATTTTGACAATTATGAACCACAAGCTACCGATAGTGATGAATGGTTACTCAAACAAAATTTTGTAACAGCAGTGCCGTTACAAGTTGAAACTACTGATTTACAATCATTACAGTTACTACATTCATTAAATACCAAATCAATTATTCATCATTCTTCTATTTTATAATATGCAAAAAATTAATACATTTTGGTTTGGATTATTGTGTGGTCTTGTAATTCCCCCAATTACACTGTTGGCAATTTTCATTTTTTTTACTAAAACCATGACTTTCAATGAATTTCTTGCAATTCTTAAAAGTTGGGATTTAGCAACTAATATCTATATTTGGACAATAATTCCTGTATTTTTTCTATTTTCTTTCTTTTATTACAAAAAATTAGATAATGCATCAAAAGGAATTGTATTACCAACCATGATATACACTATACTACTTGTAATAATGAATATGTAATAATAATTTGGTATTCATTCAAAAAAAATGTTACGTTTCACCTAACGAAAATAATTTGAAACATGTACATTTGTGGCAGTATAAACAGAAT
>JAJUFK010000135.1 GCA_029266015.1 Bacteroidota bacterium | reverse complement strand
GATATAAATCAAACATACAAAGATTTGAAACTAATCCTCTTTTTTCACTTATAGAAGGTGATATTTGTGATGAAAACGTTTGTAAAAATGCTGTACAATCAATAGAAATAGTATTTCATCATGCAGCATTAGGTTCGGTGCCTCGTTCTATTGCAGACCCGGTAACGTCAACTAAAGTTAATATCTTGGGATTTGTAAATATGCTAACTGCAGCAAAAGATGCCGGAGTTTCACGATTTATATATGCAAGCAGTTCATCTACCTATGGTAATGCCGACTATTCACCAAAAGTAGAAACCAAAAAAGGTACTCTTTTATCGCCATACGCAGTAACTAAACAAACCAATGACTTATTTGCTCAAGTGTTTTCAGAATTATACAACATTCAAACAATTGGTTTATGTTATTTCAATGTATTTGGTCCATACCAAGATCCTCAAGGTGCATATGCTGCGGTAATTCCTAAATTTATTGCCTGTTTACTCAACAAACAAGCACCAACTATATATGGCAACGGTTCGCAATCACGTGATTTTACCTATATAGACAATGTAGTACATGCAAATCTACTGGCAGCAGAAGCTACCTTAACAAACAACCATGAACATATAAATATAGCATGTAGTGAATCTATTGATTTAACAACTCTTACAATGTACATGATTCGAAGCATAGCTCACTATATGCCCGAAGTAAACACTATAACCCCAATATATACCGATGTTCGTAAGGGAGATATACAACATTCATTAGCATCTATAGAAAAAGCAAAAAAAATTCTACAATACTCACCTCAAGTATCGGTAAAAGAAGGAATAGATAAAACAATTGCATGGTTTATTCAACAAAAAAAAGAATAAACATGGCTTCTACTCTATCATTATATCATGAAACGTGCACTGCTATTTCGAAGACGGTAATCCGAAAATACAGTACATCATTTTACCTTTCATCATTATTGTTTTCAAAAAATATACGCAATGCAATATTTACAATTTATGGGTTTGTAAGACTTGCCGACGAAATTGTAGATACATTTCATGAATACGATAAAGAAACATTATTTAAAACCTTTGAAACTGATACTTATTTAGCAATAAAACATGGTATAAGCTTAAATCCTGTTTTACATGCGTTTCAAAAAACTGTACATGAATACAATTTAGATACTGCATTTATTGAAGCATTCTTTAAAAGTATGCATTTTGACTTACATAAGAAATCATATACAACAACTCATGAAATAAACGAATATATTTATGGGTCAGCCGAAGTTATAGGACTTATGTGTTTACGTGTATTTTGTAATTCAAACCAAGAATTTGAAAAACTTAAACAACCTGCTATAAAATTAGGTGCAGCATTTCAAAAAGTAAACTTTTTACGCGATTTGCATAATGATATAGCAACGTTGCAACGTATGTATTTTCCAAATTTATTACACCACGAATTTACCGAAACAGTAAAACAAGAAATAATAACCGACATAGCAAATGACTTTAATGAAGCATACAAAGGTATTACATTACTTCCGCGTAATTCTCAATTAGCTGTATTTACGGCATTTTTATATTATAAAACACTACTCAATACATTACAACAAACTCCGGCTCAACAAATAGCACACAAACGAATACGAGTAAACAACATAAAAAAAATCCTGTTGATTTGTAAAGCCTACTCTATCTGTAAATTGCGATTATTATAACACTATGCCTATAATACATATTCCCTATATAAAAAGTAACAATAGAATATTGCAATTAATGCTTATTTCTTTTTTTACAATTGGCACAATAGGTTTTTTATATCCCGCAACAAAACAAATACTTATTACACTCATTCCCTATGTTTTATTAGGGAATTTTATACTTGTAGCATTATTTGATTCATCACAAAATACAAAAAAACAATTACTTGTATATGCCATTATATTTTTATTGGGATTGGGTATTGAAATTATTGGAGTAAATACTTCTATTATTTTTGGCACATATTGGTATGGCAAAGCATTAGGAATACAAGTAGTAAACACTCCCCTTTTAATTGGATTGAATTGGTTATTTTTAGTATACAGCACACGTTTATTATTTCAATCATTTACAATTCACCCATATCTTAAAATAATTGGAGCATCGGGGAGTATGCTTTTATATGATTTTTTATTGGAACAAAGTGCTCATAAAATGGATATGTGGTATTGGCACAACAATACTATTCCAATACAAAATTATATTGCATGGTTTATCATTTCTGTATGTATGCATACAATAGTAAACTATACACAAATTACAATATCAAATAGTATAGCAAAAACAATAGTATATATTCAATTTGTATTCTTTATAATTTTATTTATTGGGTTATCATGAAACAAACAGTATTAATAGTAGGTGCCGGATTAGGCGGATTAGCTACCGCTTTACGATTATCAAAACAAGGGTATTCTGTGCAAATTCTTGAAAAAAATGATACTGCAGGTGGCCGACTCAATCAAATACAAAAAGATGGATTTACATTTGATACAGGTCCCAGTTTCTTTAGTATGTCATATGAATTTGAAGCATTTGCAAAAGAATGCAATATTTCATTACCATTTACTTTTGTTGAATTAGACCCACTCTATTCTGTTCATATTTCCGGCAGTAAAAAAACATGGCATATTTATAAAGACACAAAACTATTTGCAGAACAATTTACTGATATTGAAGTTGATTTTGAAAAAAAATTTGAAGAATATATTGCAGAATGCTCTTCTATATTTCATGATACTGTTGATATTGTAATAAAACGTAATTTCAGTTCAAAATTTGCATATTTTATAGAACTTGCAAAAGTAAATCCATTCCATATTCCCAAGTTATTCAAAACATTTTGGCAGCAAGTATGTCAATATTTTTCATCACAAGAAGCTCGTCAAATTCTTTCATTAGTAGCATTTTTTCTTGGCAAAACACCTTTTGATACATCATCAGTTTATACCCTACTTTCATATACTGAATTCAAACACGATGGTTATTACAATGTAGAAGGAGGAATGTATCAAATAGTTACTGGTATTTTGCATGAGTTAGAAAAACAACAAGTGCCAATACTTTACAATACCGAAATTTGTGATGTACAAACCACAAAAAATACAATTACAGCAGTAATAGATACTCAAGGGAATAGCTACAAAGCCGATATATTTGTTATAAATGCCGATGCCGCTGTTTTTAGAAGCAGAATTCTTAAACGAAAAGCCTATAGCGAATCAAAACTTTTGAAAAAAGATTGGACTATGGGGTATCTCACCTTTTATTTAGGAATTTCAACAAAATTACCTCAAGTTCATCATCATAATTACTATTTAGGAAGTAATTATGAAGAATATTCAAAACATATATTACAAGATCCTTCAATCATTGAAAAACCCTATTATTATGTTAATGTAGTTTCAAAATACAACACCAATTGTGCTCCTGAAGGATGCGAAAGTTTATTTTTTGTATGCCCTGTACCAAACTTAATTCATAAATCGTCATGGCACGATGCTGAACAAATAGTTAACAGCATAATACAAGATTTTTCTCAAAGAATAGAATTAAATATAGAACCACTTATAATATCAAAAACTATATATACACCCGCTGATTGGGAAAAAAAATGTAATTTATTTAAAGGTAGTGGTTTAGGATTATCTCATAGTATTAAACAAATTGGAGGATTACGTCCTCGCAATTTTGATGAAAAATTCAAAAACATGTTTTATGTAGGAGCCTCTACCGTACCCGGAGCAGGATTACCTATGGCGATTATAAGTTCGAAACTAGCAACGGAAAGAGTTATAAACTATAGTAAATAAAATTCTTAGGTTGCAACCGATTCACAAATATAGTCGGGTATAATACCTAACGATTGAATCATTAGTTCATAATTATCAGGCAAAATATTTCCGGTGAGAACCAAACACGTATTAACACCAAATTTATTACCACCTATAATATCGGTAATAAGTGAGTCTCCAACCATAAGTATATCATTTTTGGTAGCAGAATCATCAGAAACAGCATATTCAAATGCATAGTTAAAAATTTGAGAATCAGGCTTCCCAAATCTAATAAATGTTTTACGGGCAAGTTTTTCAATCATATCGGCAACAGCTCCTACCGAAATAGCAACATCTTTTTTTGCTACAGGATATGTTCCATCTGTATTTGCTACAATTACCGGTATTGCACGTTTACGAAGCAAATTCAATGTTTTGTTCAAGTCTACATTCCAATCATAGCCTTCATCGTCTAAGAATACAAGAGCAGTAATATCATTACAATTTTCAATATCAACATCTTTTATCGAAATTGTCTTAAGTCCTTCTTTTTCAATATAATGAGCAGAAGCTTCGGTTCCCAAGTATGCTACGGTTCCATGAGCAACTTTATTTTGTATATATTCACGAGCAAGCATTCCCGACGATATAATCTTATGTTCAGTAATTTCTGTAATCCCTGCATTATGATACCCTTTTACAAGCAATTCGGGACTACGAGAAGCATCATTTGTAAGGATATAAAAATCTATATTGTTTTGTTGTAAAAAATTAAGCATTTCTTTTACTCCCGGCAAGATTCCCTTATAGGTTTTTAATACACCATACGCATCAAAAAATATAACTTTATATTTAAGAGCTATTTCTTTAAATTTTGATAATTCCATTTTTCGCATCATTTTTTTGTCAAATGTAAGAGTTTTTCACAAATCAATTTAATTCGTTACGAATAATTGCATTATAAATTGTTTGCTGTATTTTAGGGCGAATACGAGAGTTAGCCAATAGTGTATTGTCTGCATCGGGACAAACTCTATTTGATAGAAAAATATACACTAATTGTTGAGCAGGATCAACCCAAAAAATAGTACCGGTAAACCCGGTATGACCATAACTTAATTCTGATGTACATCTACAAGTAGGATCAAGTTTCGTTGTATCTGATTCGGCTCTATCAAAACCATAGCCTCTCCTATTACCTTCTGCACAAAACGGACAAGAAGTAAACAAATCTACCGTTGATTCTTGTATAAATTGTTCACCACCATAATACCCTTTTTGCAATAACATTTGTAACACTTTTGCTAAATCATTTGCATTGCCAAACAAACCGGCATGACCGCTTACTCCACCAAGCATAGCAGCAGCAGGATCATGAACATATCCTTGAATTAACTGCCTACGAAACACTTCATCATATTCTGTTGGTGCTATTGATTGCTTAGTATAATATTGTAAAGGGTTATAACACAATGATTGAGCACCTAATTTTGAATAAAATTCTTCTTTCACATATACATCTATATTTCTACCTGTTAGATTTTTTATTACATCTGCAAATAATATAAAACCTAAATCACTATATACAAATTCTTTTTTATCGTTTAATTTAGAATTATAAATAATTGAATATACCAAATCTCGTTTTGCGGGATTCATATAGACATTATCGGCAATTTGAAGAGAATATAAATCAGATTTAACCGAAGATATTGAACTATCAATAAACCCATAATTTTTATTTACATATAAATTATTATTAATCTTTACACTGTAAATAGGTGTACGCTTATTATTTTTAATATCCTTTACCTTTGGATTAAAAAAATCTTGTATTAAATATTGATAAAATGGAATCCAAGGATGCAAACTAGCTTGATGTGTTAAAATATTACTCATTCGCAATGTATCTTTATTAGTGCCTCTTGCTTGCGGAATATAGGTTCCCAATGTTGCATCAAGTGAGAATAACTTCTGGTCATACAATTTCATTAAACTTATAGTAGTTGCAGCAACTTTGGTTAACGATGCTAAATCATACAATGTTTCTGGTGTTACTTGTTGTTTAGAATCGTAAGAATATGTACCATATGCTTTATTAAATACAACTATTCCATTCTTTGCCACTAACACTTGACAACCTGGTGTTGCTTTAGCAGCTATTGCAGCATTTACAATTGAATCTATTATTTGTAATTTTATTTCGTTCATCCCTGCTTCAAAAGGAGTAGCATAGCGTAACCTATCAATTGAACGATACAATTTTCCGGTACCTGCCGGTAACCCTCCTACACCAACAGGTAATAATCCTTGAGCAGGTAAAGCACCAAATAATACTTGAGGAGTTTCATACTGCACCATTTTACTAAAATCATAACCAATTACTATAGAAGAAATTGACGGCACAGCATCTTTAAAATAATCTAAAGCATACGGATTGGCATGTAACACAAGTATTACATTATGTTCTTTTGCAATTTTAGAAACTATATCTATCATTCCCTGCGTTATACCATACTTTTTTGATGGAAATTGACTACTGCCTACTATATTTACAATAACAGTAGTAAATGAACGCAAATCATTGATAAGATTAGTAAGAGTAGCAGTATATTCCGTATTATGTGGTATTACAAAAGGGGTAATAGAAGTATATTGTTTTGCCGCTAATAAAAAAGTATCAACATCTTGATTTTGCAAACTAACATATGCTATTTTTTGTTTATCTAACTGTTGAATAGGTAATTGATTCGCATCGTCTTT
>JAJUFK010000214.1 GCA_029266015.1 Bacteroidota bacterium | reverse complement strand
ATTGCTTTTAACAAATCTTTTGTATTAGCTGTTTCTACCATTTTAATATCAACAACTTGGAAATACATTTTTACATTTTGAATATAAGAACCACCTTTTGCTATTGTTCCTGCTTCATATTCTTCCATATCTAGACTTTCTGCATATGCTTTAATATCATCGTAATTAAGGTTTCCACCAACTTGACCACCATAATTAACTAATGTTTTTGAACCATTTGCATATAAGAAATCCATTGAAATACTGCTATTGCTTCTACTTACTGTATATTGCCATTTATATGTACCTATTTTTAAAGTAGATTGTAAATCAGTAGGAATCCCTTTAGCATCATATTTTCCTGTTAAAAGAAAAGAAGCCTCTTCTTTTCCTTGGATTTTTAAACTACAAGTAACTTTAGATGGTAATTCATCCACACCTGTTATTTCTGCACTCACAGCTGCAACTTCAAGAGTCATAGTCATTTCACAATCATTTGTAGTACTTGAAGAGCTGTATGGAAATTTAACAACAAAATTATTTGACTCTTCAAAATCAAATTCTTCTGCAGTTGAATTCCAAGTATATATTCCTTTTATTTGATCAAATCCATCTTGAATTTCACCTTTTTGATTTTTAAGAGATTTATCTAAATATAATCCTTTATTACCATCGTTAACAGATGCAACCATTTGAATAAAAAGATTTTTAGTGATTTCTTTTTTAAATACGCTACCACCGGAAATCGCCATCATATTATCAGCAGCTTTAGCAGCTTTAACATCTAATAACCCTTGAGTTTCATTGATTAGTGTAATAGCTGAAGATTCAAGATTTTTCTTATGTTCTTCAGGACTTAGTTTTGAGAATTTAGGATCTTTTTTAGGAAATCCATCTTCTTCTTTTTTACAGCTTGTAAAAATTAGGCCGGCACTTAATAGCACCATTAAAAGTTTTGTTAGTGTTTTCATACGAGTAAAGTTTTAAATTTAAATCAAAATTATATTATATATTATTAATAAACAAGTTTTTTATTTTATTTTTTTAAGTATTATCACTCACAATCACACTAATCCGGCAAATCCCATGAATGCTAATGCCAGTAATCCTGCTGTTAATAGCGTTATAGGAACTCCTTGCATTTGTTTAGGCACTTTTACTAATTGTAATTGTTCGCGGATTCCGGCAAACAAAATTAATGCCAAACCAAATGCTAAAGAATTTGCTATTGCAAACACTACAGCATACATAAGTGTATTTTCATGAACAAATGAATACTTTACAGGTAAATCAAGTGCCAACATTGCTACACCTAAAACAGCACAATTTGTAGTAATAAGAGGCAGAAAAACTCCTAATGCTTCATATAATGAATATGATACTTTTTTAATAATTATTTCTACCATTTGCACTAATGAGGCTATAATAACAATAAATGTAATGGTATTTAAAAATTGCAGTTGTAATGGCTTAAGTATATAAAAAAACAACATATATGTTACCATAGTTGCAAGTACCATAACAAATAAAACCGCAGCAGACATACCAATTGCTGTTTTTACTTTATTTGAAACACCTATAAACGGACAAATTCCAAGAAATTGACTTAATACAATATTATTTACAAATACTGCTGATATAATGATTAAAATGTATGTCATATAATATTATTTATTTTTTTGAACCATTCTGTTTAATGAAACCAAATATGCCAATACAATAAAAGCTCCCGGTGGTAATATAAAAACCAGCATCATTTTAGGATGCTGCATTCCTGTTATATTAATACCAAATAAAGTACCTGCACCTAATAACTCACGAACTAAACCTAATATTGTTAATCCAAATGTAAAACCTAATCCCATACCTAAACCATCTAAAAATGAATGAAACATATTATTTTTTGATGCAAAGGCTTCTGCTCTTCCTAAAATAAGACAATTAACAACTATTAAGGGAATAAATAATCCTAATTGTTTATGCAGTGAGGGAGTATATGCTTCCATTAGGAGTTGGACTATAGTAACAAAAGTTGCTATTACAACAATATATGCCGGAATTCTAACTTTTGAAGGAATAGTAGATTTAATTCCTGATATTACAATATTTGATAATATTAACACAAACATTGTGGCTGCCCCCATAGCAAAACCATTAATACCGGAACCTGTTACAGCTAACGTAGGACACATACCAAGCAATAAGACAAAAACCGGATTTTCTTTAATTATTCCTTTTGTAATGAGTGATACATTTGTCATAATTTTTAATTTATTTAGTAGCCCCCGTTTGTGAATCGGCAGACCATTGTTGATTTATTTTCTGAAATATACTATATGCATTCTGTACAGCATTACAATATGCTCGAGAACTAATTGTTGCTGCTGTTATTGCATCAATATCACCACCATTTTTTTTCACGGTATTTATTTTTTCATGAAAATTAAATTGTTCAAATTGCTTATAAAATTCTGGTTGTTCCATTTTATCACCTAAACCAGGAGTTTCATGATGTTCAATAACTTTAGTTTTATAAATTACACCACTTGGTAAAAAACCTACCATTATTTTTATTTCTCCGGCAAATCCCGAATTTGTTTTTGAAGCTATTGCAATTCCTATTAATGTATCATTTTTACGAGCAGGATATACTTCTAAACTATCATTCTCGAATAACGGCATTTTATACATTTCCTTAAGGGGATTGTTGGTAAAAGGTGGCAATACTTGAGTTATAGCTTCTATTTTTTTTTGCTGACGTGATTGTTCAATTCCCTTTGCTGTAATTTTATAAATATATGATAATGATGCACCTGAAATAGTTGTAATGATAAATAGTGAAAGAATCATATTTCTCAGTGAAGATGCTGCTTGCTTTGCCATAAGATTTATTTTTTAATACTCAAACTACTACCATAGCGTGATGGCGAAATTTTATTTAACAACGGAACAACTGCATTCATTAATAAAATTGCAAATGATATTCCTTCAGGATAAGCTCCAAACATTCGAATTATCATTGTAATAATACCTATTCCAACAGCAAAAATAATTTGTCCTTTAATAGTCATAGGTGATGTTGCCATATCGGTTGCCATAAACCATGCACCAAGCATTGCTCCTCCAGATAACAAATGAAACAAAGGATTAATATACATATAAGGATTTACAAGATAAAATATTCCTGAAAATACAAACATACTTAATAATACAAATACCGGTATATGCCATGTGATTACCTTGCGAAACAATAAATAAATTCCGCCTATAATAATTGCTAATGCTGATATTTCACCTAAACTTCCTCCTATATTCCCTAAAAACATATCTTGATAGTTTGGTAACCCTTTTATTTGCATAATATTTTTACCACTCACAATTCCCTCTTTAAGCAACGCCAATGGAGTTGGTCCGGTTAATCCATCAACACTTTGATTTAATGTGGTTTTTGGCCAAAGAGTCATATCAACCGGGAATGAAATCAATAAAAAGACCCTTCCAACCAAAGCCGGATTAAATATATTATTACCTAAACCTCCGAAAGACATTTTTGCAATACCTATAGCAACAAAACTTCCAATAATAATTATCCACCAAGGTATACTTGAAGGCACATTAAACGCTAACAAGATTCCTGTAATTACAGCAGATCCATCTTTAATAGAAAAATCTTGCTTTTTAAATAAAAATTTATGAATTAAAAACTCTATTACAATACAAGATAAAACAGCTATTAGTGTTGTATATAATGCAGATATTCCAAAAAACAGAATTGACAAACCAAACGCAGGTAGCAAGGCTATAATTACATCATACATTATTCGATTCACATTTTGTTTTGAATGAATATGAGGTGAAGCTGAAACTGTATACATACTATTTTTGTTTACGTTTTCTAATAATCTGTGAAACTTTATTTTTCCCTAATCTAATATAATCCAGAAGCGGTCGAGATGAAGGACAAATATAACTACAAGAACCACATTCTATACAATCTAATACAAAATTTGTTTCTAATTGATCATACATTCTTTGCTCTGAATACAATTGTAACAAATATGGTTGCAACCCCATAGGGCATACTTGTACACACCGTGCGCATCGAATACAATTGAAAGGTTCATCGCGATGAGCTAAATTATAAGGAACAGCTATTACTCCCGAAGTCCCTTTTGAAACTGGCATGTGAGCATGAATTAAAGCTTTACCCATCATTGGGCCGCCTGAAATTATTTTTTCTGTATTTTGAGGTATTCCTCCTACTGCTTCAAAAAGGGTATGAATAGAAGTTCCTATTCGTACTAAAAAATTTGATGGTTTAGGAATTTCTATACCTGTTACTGTAACCACTCTATCTATTAATGGTTTATTTTTTTGTACAGCTTCATATACAGCAAATGCAGTTGCTACATTTACAACAACCGCTCCAACTACTATTGGTAACTGACCAGAAGGTACTTCTTTATGTAATAAAGCTTCTATTAATTGTTTTTCTCCT
>JAJUFK010000232.1 GCA_029266015.1 Bacteroidota bacterium | reverse complement strand
CAACACCAGATACCGGAAATTCTATTGCATGGTATGCTTCGTGCACTTCAAATATTCCACTACATATTGGCAATAGTTATAGTACCGGATTAGCCGGATTAGCAAGTGCAGACTTTGGAGTACGCCAAACAAATATACACGGATGCCGAAGTGAATGTGCACCAATACATGTTGACCGTATTGATTGTCCAACACCTGCACCGGGAATAGCAAATCCTAACAGAGAAATCTGCGAAGGTGAACCTACTCCAACTTTTACAGCAACAGGTACAGGTATAATGAAATGGTATGACAATACAAATACAGTAGTTTACACAGGCACATCTTTTACTCCAAGCCAAACAAATGTAGGAACTTACACATGGTACGTTACACAAACCGATGGGTGTGAAGGAGTTTCAACACCTATTTCATTAAAAATAAAATCACTACCAACAGTTACTATAACAGCACCTTCTATTATTTGTAAAAATAGTACCATTGTTACTCCTACCGTTTCGCCAAGTGGTGTTTCACTACTTTTTAACGGCAATCCTATAACAACTATAAATCCTGCATTATATTCAGCAGGAATTTATATGCTCAGTTTTTCGTATACTGACCCAACTACAGGCTGTAGTGCTATAAACAATTCGGGATACCCAATAGAAATACGAGAAATAGTAAAACCACAAGTTTCAAATAAAACTACCCTTATATCTGCTCCAAATTTACAAATAAGTGTAGATAATAGCGGAAGTGGAACATTAACATGGAAAAACTCAACAAATTCAATAGTAGGAACCGGAACTACGATGACACATCCGCTATCTCCAACTGTAGGTTCATGGCAATATTGCGTAACCGAAACTGATGGCACTTGTACAAGTGACCCTGCGTGTATGACATTTTCTATTATAAATTGTCCTGTTCCTGCTCCCACTACATTGCAACCAATTGTTACTGCATGTATTAACGAAGCTATACCCAGTTTACAAGTAAACGGAACTCAAACCATACGTTGGTATAATAAATTAGACCTTGCTACAATAATTCATACAGGTTCTTCATATACACCAACAATATCAAATACCGGAACTTATGAATACTATGTTGTTCAATATGATGGTTCATGCGAAGGTGCAGGTATTAATATAAAACTTACCGTAAATTCAACACCGCAACCTGTTGTAAGCAAAAGTCCCGACAAATGCGAAGGAACTTCTACCTCACTATGGACTTCAACACTACCCGGTACTGTTCATTGGTACACATCAAACCCTTCAAGTTCAAGTGCCGTAGCAACAGGTTCAACATTTACATTACCTGCAAATACTGCAGCAGGAAACTATACTATATGGACTGTTCATGAAAATGGATGTAAAAGTGATCCTATACAAACGCAAATTACAATTAAACCATTGCCACAAGCACCAACTATTTCTGCTCAAGACGTTTGTTATGGCGGAACTATTACATATTCTGCTTCATCTACAGGTATAGTAAAATGGTTTAACTCTAATACTGATATTACCCCTATAGCAACCGGACTTTCATATACAATCTCAAATGCAACAGGTTCAAGTAAAACTATGTATGCAACACAAACAGTTGATGGTTGTGAAAGCGCCGTAAAATCTTCAAAAACTGTTACAATTAACGAAATACCATCTACTCCTATTGGTAATAATAGAAGCATTTGTGAATACGATGACATACCTGCACTTACTGTAAATAGTGAATCGGGAATGCAATTTACATGGTATTCCGATGCTGCTCTTACTATACCTGTTTCAAATAGTTATATTTATACACCAACAAATAAAGTGACTCAAACATTATATGTAACCAAAACCAAAAACAATTGCGTAAGTCCTGTAAAAACAATCCAATTTACAGTAAATCCACAACCTGCTAAAGTTACATTTGTGCCAAATACAGATATTGAAATTTGTGAAAATTCAAAAGTAACAATAAGTGTTACAAGTAATTTAATTGTTCGATGGTATGATAGTAATTTGCCTACAGCTAATCCAATTGCTCAAAACAGATTTTTTGAAACACCAATACTTCCTGTTGGAACTCATACATATTATGCAACACAAACTAACAGTAACACCGGTTGTGAAAGTGAAAAAGCAGCAAAACTTGTACAAGTAATACCCGGACCAACAATGCCACAGTTAGTAAGCAACAGTATAATTTGTCAAGGAGGAACTCCGGGAACATTACAAGTTAAAACTTCAAATCCTTTAGAAAAAATTACATGGCTCAGTAGTAAAGGAGAAGTTTTACAACAAGGAGTAACATACACTCCTCCTTCAAGTTATAGTCAAGAAGCCGGAATTTACACATTCTATGCCCGAAATTCAGTAGCAGGTTGTCCAACAGAATCATCTAAACAACTTGCCGTTACATTAGAAGTACAGCCAACACCACTGGCTCCTAAAGTTACAAAAAGTACCTTCTGTTATACAGGCGATCCAATTGAACTATATGCAAAAGGAAGCAATGTAACTTGGTATAATATAGATAAATCACCTTTATCGCATTGTATAAATAAAGAAACGTGTATTCCGGGAATAGTTTCCAGCGGTGAGTTTACGTTTTACGTAAGTCAAGAATTTAACGGATGTATAAGTCCTCTTGGCGAAGTAAAAACAATAATAAGTAAACCTCCAAAACCTGAAATAATTGGTGATAAACATGTGTGTTCAAACACAACTGAAATTTATACAATCAAGAATTATGATAAAGACAATACCATAACATGGAAAGTTACCGGAAACAGACCTATTTATGACGTTGCTAATGTAGAATCTGCATATACACGTTCTATTGATTGGCTTGCTCCGGGAGTTGATACAGTAATTGTAACAGAACAAAACAAATATGGTTGTTTCGGAACATATCAATTACAAGTTTTTGTTACAGATGGTCCTGATGCTGACTTTATAACTCAAAATCCGGGAGAAGAAGGATTAATTGAATTTACTAATACATCTAAAAAGCAAATAGCAACAAGTAATGATTCTACCTATGAATTCCATGTTGATTATTATTGGAACTACGGAAGAATAACAGATGAAACCGTATTAAACAATGCTCCAAAATTCCGTCAACAATATAACTTTGGTACTCATACTATTAGTTTAACTGCGGTAAACGAAGCCGGTTGTAGAAACAGTATAAGCAAAGATATATTTGTAGATATGACTTACGGACTCTACGTACCATCTGCATTTGCTCCTGAAAATCCGGCATATGGTGTTCGCAAATTCAAACCTCGAGGATTTAACATGACAAGTTTCTCTATTTCTATATTTGATGCATGGGGTAACTTGGTATACTATTCAGAAGGAGTTGATGAAAATGGAAGTCCACTTGCCGAATGGGATGGATATTATAACGGTGAATTATTACAATCGGGTACTTATATTTGGAAAATTCAAGCATCATTTGTAAATGGTACTAATTGGGTGGGTGAAGACAAAAATATATCAAATAAATCTACATTTGGAAATGTAATGTTAATTCGATAAAATATAGTAAAAACACTCAATTTTATATGTTTTAAACAAAGATTTTCAATTACTTACAAATTTTTAACAAGGATTATTATAAAAATTAATAATCCTTTTTTATTTGTTTTTCGTACAAGTTAGATGTAAGCTTTATACTAACATTTAAAAATTGAAGCGTATGAAAAAACTAATTTTTACCCTCGCATTTGTAATTTCATTCCTTGGCATATATGCCCAAGATGCAGACTTTATAAGCACAGCAAATTCTATCAAAATTGTTGCACTCTACTCAAATACTCTCAATCAAATTAATAAGATTGAAGCAAAAGAAGAAAAAGTTGTTCAAATTGACAAATCAATTACACAAGAAGATTTTGATAAAATCTGTGCAAAATTAAAATGGATAAAAAAATTAAGTTTCGACTACGACAATCCGTTTATTACCAACATTATCTCACTTCAAAATCTTACAGCACTTGAATTACTCAAAATGCGAAATATTTCATCTTCTGAAAAACAAGCTATTGATTTGAGTCCTTTGGCAAAACTTACATTACTCAAAGAAATTGACTTTTTAGGAACAGCAGT
>JAJUFK010000158.1 GCA_029266015.1 Bacteroidota bacterium | reverse complement strand
AATTCATAAACATTAGTAATTTTATGTAAAAATACGAACAAAAAAAACCCGAAAAAGATTTTTTCGGGTTTTTTTAATAGTTATATTTTTTAATATTCCCACAAATCATGTTCAAACTTAAAGATAAAATCTTTAATTCTTTCTGCTTCATATAATTGTTCAATACCCAATTTATACATATTTACTTCGCGATCATTATATGGGTTAGTTTCTCTTGAAATAAAACTACTAAATATTCGTTTTGAGAAAATATCATAAAAAGTTTTTTGATCACCATCAGATTTTGGATTAAAAACTTCATTTTTTGCATATAACGGTTGAGCACTTGGGTAATAAATTTTAAATGCTAATGCCATACGAACTTCACCATTTTTTGTATATTCTCGAAGCGAAGTTATCCACATAATACGAGGTTCCATTACAGATCTTTGTTTATCAAAAATCCATTCTTCTCGTAAAATAAGATATTTTATAGAACTAGGGTCTACTTGTTTTTCAACTGGTTTATATGACACTGTTCCATCTTCATTTTCAATTGATATAGTGTCAATCATAGCTCCTAATTTTGAATCTAAATCTTTTTCGGAAATTGGTACAGCACCATCACTCATAGGATCATATGCTTGAAAATATCCTAATTTTATACCATTTATAGTTAATGCTGTTAAACTATATCTTGAACCAATTTTTCCTGATTCATTATTAGGAAAATATAAAGGATGATTTAATTTTTCACGCAAAGGTAATGTACGTTCAATCTTTTTAGACCACATAACATCAGCATATCTGATTGTTTGCAGAATAATTGGTTTTTTATCTGCAATATGTGGTTTATCATACGGACTATCAGGATATTCACTTTGAGCGAACATTGACATTCCCATGAAAACACTTACGAGTAATAAAACAACTTTTTTCATAGTATGTGTGTTTTAAGTTAATTTGCTTATATAATTTTAAACAATAATACTCCTAAGCTACGTGGTTTATTATCAGGTCCACGTGCTTTTATATCTTCAAAATATACTTTATTACCTTTAGTAACTTTAGTAAATATATTTTGTTTCATATTTTGAGTAATTCTATTATTTTGAGAAGCTTCTTCAACAAAATAAGCTCCAATTTTAGCACTTACTCTAAAAGATTCAACATTAAATTTTAAGTCAAAATCAAAATCTTTCATCTTAGCATCAACAGTGGTTGCTGCTTGTAATCTTTCTTTACCAACATCTCCACCTTCCATTCCAAGAACTTGAGCAACAGGATCCGGAACTGATTTAATACGAAATTCAACTGCACCCATATTTTGTTTTTTTCCATCAAAATCTGCAGTTACAGCAATTTGACATTTTCCTGGTCTTGTAACTCGTACAATATAACCACCTTGTGGATTTTTTGTAATTGTTCCAAAACCTGCTGGAGTTAATACTGCCGTAATTTTATCGGAAGGAACTCCAGGTACTGAAATAGATACCGGATTATCAGGACCAATATAAAATACGTTCATCTTATCAGGAGAAACAACTAAACTAGGTTTAGCAACTTGGTATTCTGATTCAACAAAATATGAATTATAATTATCTGAATTAGGTTGTTTAATTTTTATTTCAGCTTTATATTTTTGCGGACCAACACTACCTCCAGTAACTTTATACATAGGTAAATTAGTTTTGGGATCTAATTCTAATTGTCTACCATTTACTAAAACTGTAGGAGGCGCTGTTGAGTCAAAAGCTGCTAAGAAAATTTTAGCGTTATATTCATTCCCTTGCATAACATATGTAGAGTTAGGCAATACTATAGGAACTAATTTATTAAATTTAAATGAAGTAGCATCTAATTGACCATACATTAAATTTAATATATCACCTTCAACATTTCTAACTGCAGCTTGCATCTGAGTCAAAATAGTTATTACTGCCATCAATGGAAGATGTTCAAAATTTCTATTTGCCCATGATAACATACCTGACTCATGTCCTGTCCCTTTTATTGGAGCTGTATTAAATGTAGTTTTAATACTTTTAGCAAGAGGAGATAATGAATCTGCACCAAATTGAGAAATGACATCTAATGCCCAATTTCTATAATTATCTACATCCGCTTTTAAGAATTTTGCATGTCCCTTTTCTCCACTAGGTTCTGGTCCAACCATGATTTGAGCAGGTACGTCAGTATTATCCTTATTTGCAACTTTTTCTTCAAGCATTAAAGTATCTTTAGTTTCTTCATCAACTATATAATACCTATAATCTCTTGGCTTTTTAAATAGTTTTTCTTTAGGTAATTTATCAGCATATAAGATTATAGTATCTTTATAATACTGCATTCTACCAACTAAACTGTCAGATTTTATTTTTAACAATTGTGAGTATTCATATACAGCTTTTACTTTAACAGGATTAGCACTATACGCTTTAAAAATAGCATCATATGCAATTTGATTCTTACTTATAAAGTTTGCATTCGTTTCATTCAATCTATTATTAATATTTATGAAAGCATCAAGAATATCTTTAGAAACGTTTAATGCAAGCATACATGTAAGGAATAAATACATTAACCCTATCATCTTCTGCCTTGGGGTTTCTTTTCCGTGTCCCATTGTATTTTTCTAATTTAAAAGTAACGTAACTAAATTAATTATTTAATACTCATTGCAGATAACATATTACCATACACAGTATTAAGAGCAGCTAAATTTTGACTTAATTTAGATATCTCTGTTTTGTATTTTGTAACATCTTCTGCTGTTGATTGTAAATCACTCATAATTGAATTAATTCCATGAGTAATTTTTTCAGTAGCTTCTAAATTAGTACTTGAATTTTTAAGTTGTAATTCATAGACAGCATTCAATGCTGACAAATTTTTGGTTAACGCTTCTTGCTGTACAGCTTGTACTTTACTGCTTTCACCAATTGATGAGAAGTTTGCATTTAAATTTTCCAATAATTGTTGATAGCTTTTTCCTGATGTTTCAATTATTGATGCAGTTTGTTTTGCAGATTGTGATATTAATTCTGCAGATTTTGCTCCTGAATTTATTATTGATTCTGCTGTTTGTTTTGAAGATTCTGCAATAGATTCAACTGTTTGTGAAATTTTAGAAGCTGAACTAGCAAATGCTCCTGCTAAACTATCAGCAGAACCTGCAGCTTTATTTATGTTTGAAACATATGTTTCCGTTGCTACAGAAGCGTTTGATATATTTGTCATACTAACGACATTATTATTTAACGCATCTAAATTGGCACCAAGTTTTTCAAATAATTCAGGACCTAATTTGCCTTTTTCTAATAATTCATCAAATTTCTGTAAAGCAGTTCCATCTTGTTGAGAACCTCCTTTTTTAATATTTACATTCTCTTCAATTTCATCAAGGCCGGCTAATTCTGGATATACCAAAGTCCAATCTAATTCTTCATGTAAAGGTTCAAATGCTGAAAAGAAAAATATTAATGCCTCTGTTAAAAGACCAACAATAAGCATAATACTTGCACCCGGATAGTGTTGAATTTTAAAAAGTGCTCCAACAAGCACAATAGATGCACCAAATCCATACACTTTGGCCATAAATTTTTTATAACCATCGCTTTCTACTAATTCTGCAATACTCATATTTTAAAACAATTAAACTATTTATACTATATATTTATTTTATTAAACATTCTTTTTAATATACTTGTGAATCACCTTGTTGCCCATCAGATCCAAAATTACGACCTAGATATGTTTGTACACATCTAAAACCAATATAACTTTTTGCTGAATCTTGATATTCATAAGCACGTGTTCCATTTTGTAAATAATAAGCTATATCTTTCCATGAACCACCACGAACAACTTTGCGTTTTAATACAATTGGATCATCATCTAATGCTGAATAATAATTTTGAGTATTATTATCATGTGTAAAAGAATATGATGATTCATCAAATGCTGTTTGTGTCCATTCAGATACATTTCCTGCCATATCATATAATCCCCATTCATTTGGTTCATAATGAGCAACAATTACAGTATGAATACCACCATCATCTGTATAATTACCACGCATAGGTTTAAAGTTAGCAATAAAACAACCTAAATAGTTACGTGTATAGTTACCTCCCCATGGATATGGTGAAGAAGCTAAACCGCCACGAGCAGCATATTCCCATTCTGTTTCAGTTGGTAATCGATAATCATTTACAATAACTCTACCCATACTACGTAAATATCCATTTTTCATTTGAGTTCTCCAAACACTAAAAGCAACAGCTTGTTTCCATGATACACCAACTAATGGATAATGATCATAAGCAGGATGCCAGAAATACATGGCACTCATTGGATCGTTATATGAATATGTAAAATCACTTACCCAACATAATGTGTCAGGATACACATTTATTTCTTCTTTTATAATATATGAAGATCTATCTTTAATCGCAACACGAGATCCATCAGCTTTTAATACCTCACCTTCATATTTTCCGGTTTTATAATTATAGGCACGATTTTCTTTTCCGCCAATTTTATTTTTACGAGCAGCTTGTTTAAAATCCATCCAATAGAATGTATAATTTAATTGACGAACATCTAGTTCTTTTTTCTTATAAAAACGCTCATCTCCTTGTAAATACATATCTGCAAGATATTCTCGATTCTCAGTTTCATCCCAATCAATTGGTTTTGACCAATCTATATACTGATCTTCTTCAGGAATATCCTCACCATATGTATTTGTTGCTACGTATAAATCTTCTTTACCTCCGTCATCCCGCAATTTAACGTAAGCTAAAGAGTCTTTTACCCACTCAACAAATTGACGATACTCGTTATTTGTAATTTCTGTTTCATCCATCCAAAAAGCTTGTAATGAAACTGTTCTGTTTTGAGCTGTTTGAGCCCATGGAACATCTTGATCACTCGGACCAAGATTCAAACTACCTAATGGAATATATAACATTCCAAAAGGAACCTCAGCTTCCCATGCCGGACGAATTTTCGACCCGGTAAGCTCTCCTGTTTGATACTCGGAGCAACTGCTTAACAAGAGAATAACCGAACTAAAGAACAATAGTTTTTTCATATGCACTTTTTTTTAAAATAATCTGCAAGTTAATAATAAATTTTAAAATTCTACAAAAATCTTACACTTTTATATGTTTTATTTTCTTTTTCTACACTTAGATTAAAATTATACCCTACCGTAAATTCCATATTTCCAGATGATTGAGCACCTATTTTTGATGTTACTATATCATATGAAATAATTGCTCGTAAACCATCGAATTTTGATCCGTCATTAAACTGAACACCAAAAATTGGTGATATATCGTGACTACTTGTATATGTTAAACCGGTAATTATAAAATTATTATATTCTGTAATCATATCGAAATTTAATTGCGTATCAGTAATTGTTGTTTTAACCAAAACTCCAGGCTTAATTATCCACATTGGGTTTGATGTTTTTAACTCATACCCTGTAGACAACCAATACGTTCTATTATAATATTCAACTTTAGAACTTTCTGTTTGTAATTTTGGTTTATTCATTTCTGTAATCGCTAAAGATGTAAAAACGTTATTTACTTTGTAGTATACGCCAAAACCTACTAAAAGGTTTACAAAATTTTCTTTATTTGCAATTTTTGTATCAACAAATGCATCATTTTGCCCATCTGGATAGATAGGATTTTTAATATCCCATCCTATATTTCGACCTCCAATACTAAGACCTGCACCAAATTTACCACTACCTAAATCTATATGATATGCATAATTTGCCTTGAAATCTAATCTTTTTTCAAATCCTTGTTGTAACTGATTTATTGTAATTCCTACTCCACTTTGTAATTTTGATAAAGGCACTGACGCATTAAACCAAACCGAAGACGGACCGGCGTTATCTGAAAAATTCATATACTGTTCTCGCACCACTGTTTGAATATTACCATATTTAGTATTACCAACAATAGATGGATTATACGTCATCTGATGATACGTACTT
>JAJUFK010000129.1 GCA_029266015.1 Bacteroidota bacterium | reverse complement strand
ATTAAACATATATACAAACTATATGTATGAATTCTTCTTTAGTGCATTGCGAGCTCTATACAAATAATATCATTAAGTGCAACACCGTATGATTGAATAAAATTTATCCATTCTTGTTTGTATTCTCCCTTGCCTATTACCCATACAATAGTAGTTGTTTTTAGCACTTCAATATTTAGTTGTTTGAATGCCGATTGTGCAATTATGCGAGAAATATATTCAGGCGAAATTATTTCAGGAAGAGCAGCATCGGTAACATCGCTATTTATATCATCTATAATAAGATATTCTGTTTCTCGCCACGACCATGACACATTCATTTTTTTACAAAAGTCTTCGTCTGAAGTTTCTAACAATTCTAAAAATTTAATACATGTAGTGTAGAAACATGTATTTTTTTGTATTGTTTTTTCAGTACCAATTGATACCGCAAGAGCTGTTTTTCCTGAATTGTGTTTACCAAATAATAGTATATGTTTAGGGGTAGTTTCTAATATCAATTGATTTATACGTTCTATATTTTGCTGCGATATTGGAAAATTCCATTGGCTCAAGCGTGTTTGAAAGGGGAAATAGGCATATTGCGTATACATTTTTATAGGATACCAATATGCAAACAAAATAATTGTAATGCAAAATAAAATAAGTGCAACAACACAATATGCCGGTGCAAGTGAATAAAGCAATATACCAAATATGGCACCGGTATAGAAAAATAATACATCACTCACAGTATCAAATCCTACATTTATCCAGTCGGGTTTAAACGGATTTGTATGTGCTGGTTTCCAAAGCGGTGAAAGAAAGTTATACGCTTCAAAACTTGTCCACATAAACATTGTTGTAAGAGGTGCCCACAACAATGGACGTGTAACAGGCACTTGATGTGTGTATACCAAATAAAACAATTGTGTAGGAATAAAACCTAATGCAAAATGACCGAATTGATTTGCAAGCCAACCATATGTTAAGGTTATACCTCGTTGTGAGTCTTTACCTATAAGATCAAATTTGAGTTGTTGAATAATCGTTGTAAAGGTAATTTTCTTTTTCATGGTATTATCTGATACAGTTATAATTCAAATCCAATAATCAACACATCATCAATTTGTTCCGTTGTTCCTTTCCATTGAGTAAAAAAAGTATCAAACACTTCATATTGCATTGCCATTGGTTTGTTGCTATGCTCCAAAAGTAATGATTTAAACTGCCGTTTTGAAATTCGTTTGTTATTTTGTTCGCCAAATTGGTCATAATAACCATCGGTAAACAAATACACTTTATCATGAGGTAATAAATCAATACATTTTCCGGAAAACGAGAAATGTTCGGTTAAAAATTCTTTATGCAATGATCGTTTATCGACCGATAATTCTTGCAATGTATTATCGCGTATTAGAATAAGCGAATTATTTGCTCCTGCATATTCTAATTGATTAGTATCGTGATGAATTAAACATATCGATATGTCCATACTGTCGCGCGAAATTTTGTCTTCGTAGTTTGCTATAGTTTCTGCAAATAATATTGCAAGTTTGTTCACTATTTCATGCGGACGAATATCGCGTTTGCGTATTATTATTTGATTGAGAAACGAAATTCCTAACATACTCAAAAAGCCACCCGGCACACCATGTCCGGTACAATCTGCTGCAACTATGTAGGTTTTTTGTTTTTTCTCGTAAATCCAATAAAAATCGCCACTTACTACATCTTTGGGTTTAAACAGAATAAAATGATCTTTGAAAACCGACGAAAATCGATATTTATTCGGTAATACAGCATGTTGTAATCGTTTGGCGTATTCTATACTTTTTTTTATCTCTTCATATTGATTTTTTATAGTTTTATTTTGTGTGTGCAATAATGCATTTTGTTCCGATATTTTTTTTGTTCGCAAACTAATCATGTTTTCTAAAAATTTATTGGTTTCTACAAGCATATCGCGAAACTGAATAATAGTTGCTATAGAAATAAAGGTAGCCTGCAGTGCCAATCCTGTTTTAAGTGCATGTTCGGTAATAAATGAAACGCCCAAAATTCCCAGATTACGAAGTATATAAATAAGTACACTTATAATTACGCAAGCAAATGAATATAGAAAAATTAAATTATACAATGTTTTGTTTTTAGTGTATTGAATAATTGATATAGTAAGAATAAATGAACTTGTAATAAATGCATATATATTTGCCGCAAGAACACTATATTGTAATATGCCGGGAATATAGTTGCAAATTAATATTGAAATTCCAATACCTATAAGGATATATGAAATAATGCGAATTCGACGCGTATTTTTTAAAAATACATTAGCAAATTCTAAAATCGCAAAACTCGACAGTTGCGAAAATAATACTAAACTATGATTTGAAAACAGTGGCGAATTTGGCCACAAATATTGAAACGCATACCCTTGGATAACTAATAAAAACAATGTCATAGTTATCAAAAATGCCGACAAATAAAAATAAATCTTGCGACGTATAAGAATAAAAAGAAATAAGTTAAATGCTATAGCAAAAATGAGATATCCATAAAATAAGGAATCAATAAATGTTTTTTTATTTCCATAATCAGCACGTGCCGATTTTTTCTCTATTTTAAGCGGAATACGTAATGTTTCGCCTGAATTATATAAACAAATATAAAATACATATTCAGAATTTGCAGGAACATCCATTGAAAATACAAAATAATTGCTAAATATAATTCTACTTGTATGCGGATAATTCTCTCCGGTTTGAATGGAATCTAAAACATACTTTTGCTGCGTTTTATAAAAGCTGATTGTATTAATTAACGGATATAAATATTGCAAAAGATATCCGGTTTCTTTGGGTGTATTGTTTTGTATTGTAATTTGTAACCAATATGCTGATTGCGTAAAACCTATATTTACAAAATTTTCTTGCATCTCTGTAAACACTATGTTCTTATTATGATTAAGAATATCTTGTATAGTAACAGAATTGCTTGTATCTTCAAAAATATGAACGTGACTAATTACAAATTCAAAGTTGTTTTCAGAATCAACTGAACATAGTATGGAACTACTGTATATAGGGACATACAATAATGCAACTAATATGGTCAAAAAAAACAGCCTCACAAAATTTGAATTTAGGCATTAAGAATATATATTTAAAAGCATAATAATAATGACAATTATTCTGCTATAAAATGAAACGGTATAGTTGTTAGAAACGATAATTCTTCGCCGGCTTCGTACATATCCATGTCTTCGTCGTCATAATACCAATGTATTTGACTCACTATGCCATACTGCGTATATGAGTTGAGTAATTGAAAAAGACTTGCTATAAAATGTGATGTGCCGGAATTAAAATAATATAATCTGAAATTAAAGATAAACTGAGGTGTTGATTCTGTATGATTTTTATGTATAATTGATTGAAAATGTGTTTCTATTGTATTGATTATTGGCGTATAAAATGCTGATATATTTTCAGGACGCGAACTTCCTGAAATCTCAAAAATATTCTTTTCGATATCAAAAACAACTTCGGGAGTTGTTTCTGTCGATTTAATTGAAAGCAATAACATAATAACAAAAAAACAGTATCGAAATAAACATCCTAATCTAAAAACAAATATAATGATTTTTTACTTTTTTCCATTGGCAAACCAACTTTTTGTAAGTATATGTACATATTTATTTTTACACATATTCCATTATATAATAAAAATATAAGTATTTAAAATTAAAATAATTACAATTACTATTCAAATAAAAAAATATTAAAACACAATATGTTTGATGATAAATATCATTACATTAGAACAAAAATAGTTATCAATTATTTTTGTTTATATAAACATGTGAAGCCCAATACATTATTAATAAGGTGCCTGCTGTTACTAAAAATAAAATACCTGCTACTGTTACCGCAAATTCAAAACTAAACTTTCCACTCATAAACCCAATAACAGGTCCCACAATAGCAAAACCTAATCGTATAATCATTCCTCGCAATGACAATACTGTTGCTCTTATTTCGGGTTCACAATCATTTTGTATCATATCTTTAAGTATTGGTGTAGCATATCCGCGTACAATATGAAACAGTACCAAAAATGACAATGCAAACGCTACAGGAGTATACCCCAAACTTATAAATCCTAATGGTACTATAACACATATACTTGTAAGTAACGGCTTTTCTTCAATTTTTGAAATGATATATGCAGCAAACAACGAAATGGCAGCAACTAATCCATTATACAATACCCATAATGTAGTAGTTTGAGTTTCAGTAAAATTATGATACACAAAATACGTTTGCAGTGTCCATGCCATTGCTAAAGTTGCCATTCCTATACCCGATGAAAACAAAATACTCGTACGTAATTTTTTGTTTACAAACAACGATTGGTAACTAATACGAAACACCTGAGAAATACCGGTGTGTATAAGTTTGGTTCGTGGCGGCTCCTGCAACCATAGAGCAGCCGGTATAGCTAATCCTGCAATACAAGCTTGTACTACAAATACACTGTGAAATGATGTAACACTGGCAATAATACCACCAAGTAATGCAGCACCCGTTTCGGCAAAGCCACCAAGCGATGTAATTCTACCTTCGTACTTCAAATATGCATCTTTTTGTTTTGTATGTTGCACCGAATCATACAGCATTGCCGAATCGGTTCCTGAAATAAAACTTTGCCCAATTCCCATAATAATTTCGGCACATAAAAATGCAGCAAAACTACCACCCAAAGCATAGATTGTAAAACCAAGTGTGCCCATACAGCTACCAATTATCAAGGTCTTACGACGACCAACTACATCGGCAAAATACCCCGAAGGTATTTCAAATACTGCACTACTAAATGAATATCCGGCTTGAATTATAAATAATTGAAATGCACTAAGATTGTTGTCGGCATAAAAAAGCCCTATAATAGGCATATAGAGCATAAACCATTTGGCAAATTTTATAACCGAAAGTTTGTAGATATTATGAGTAAGCATTTACAGCTGTAATTTAGCTACATCAATTTTTAGATTCTTATATTTTTGTGCTTCTCTAAATTTTCGCATCTCCTCGCATTTTACACACGATAAACCTAAAGCACGCATATTCTTATTCTTCCCAACTTCGGTTTCAGGAAATTTTTGTTTTCTAAAAAAGATATTTACTCCCAATCCTAAAATTGCAATGCCAACTAAAACGATTGATAATATAAATATTTGTACCATTTTTTTGTTTTAAAGTTTATAAAGTATGAAAGTCTTTCATTTTTTATTAGTACATTTTTTACCTATGATAATTACAAAATTATTATTTTATTTTTTCTGCGGAATCACAAAAATTTGTCCGCCAATATATCCATTTTTCATTCCTTCGCTCGATAATATCATATCACCATTTGGTAAAAACCCAATACCTTCGGGTTTATAATAAATTTCGACAGGTAACACATACACATGTTGTAATTTTTTGTCGGAATACACAGCAATGCATCTATCCAATGCAGACAATACATACAAATCTTTCGATTGCGGATGAATAGCAATACCCGATGGGTTTATTTCGAAATTTGTTTTTTGTATATATGAATATGTTTTTGCTACAAATGCTCTAATTTCGTCGAATTTTATAGTAACATACCCTTGTGGTGAATGCATGCTTGTTTTTGTAAATTCATAAATATACCGCTCAGCATCGGGTTTCCCTACCGTAGGTGCTTTAGAGGCAAGTAAAAATGATTGCGAAAAAGGGTTATAACACAAGCCTTCGATATTTAAGCTACTTGCCTGAACAATTTTTTGTTGAATGTTGCCGGTGAAATTTGTGTATGCAAATGAAAAAATAGTTCCATCGCTCCGCAATACGTAAGCAGTATCGTTATTATACGCAATATCTTCAAAATCACCAATATCGGTAAATCGGAACACATTAGTTATTTCTTGTTTTTGCAAATCTAGACTAAATACAGCACCAAGTTCATCTTGCACACATAATAGGGTAGTATTATTTACAACAGCAATTCCGGAAATTTCGCGAAGTGTTTCGGGTAAATCTATTATAGTTGTTGGGTTCAAATAATTATATGCCGAAGCTGAATAATATACTGTTTCAGATAAATCGTGTATATCCCACGTGTCTTTACCAACATAATTTTTAGGTTTAAACCACTTGCCATCGAGTGTAAAAAATGCATTTTCTTCAATTCCATTTTTTAATAATTCTACTTTTATAAAACTCGTATCGGGTAAATCTACAATAGAAAACTCATCAATACTCCAATCTGGATATTTCTTTATAATTTTCTTTTGAATATTTTCAAACGGTATTTCGTTTTGGCTAACTGCTTTTTCGGTATAAATTATATTCCCTTGTAAATCAATACCTACTTCATAATTAATTCCTTTACAAGTGAATTCTACTTCTGTATAATCAATTTTTTTTTCTACTTCAATAATGTCTGCATCCTTGCAGATAGTTTCTATTGCTTTATAATTATGCAAAGATTTAGTTTGAGAACATGAAACTAAAGCATACATCATTATAATGCTTATTGCTATTTGTTTACTTAATATCTTCATCGTATAAATTTTCTTTTTCTCAAAATTACAAAAATTATTGGTATTTGCATAGAAAATTTCAGCATTTGTATCTGTCGTATATCATTGCAAATCACTGCTGATGCGTTAATATTTAATCACTAAATAAATTTCTTTGTTCTTTGACATTTTGATTAGTTTGAAATTCTGTGAGTAATTCTCGTATAGATGTTTTATCGAATACAGATATGCTCAAAATTTGCATTATTT
>JAJUFK010000413.1 GCA_029266015.1 Bacteroidota bacterium | reverse complement strand
TTGGTATTGTATTGGAAACGATTTGTAAAAAGTATAGAATTTTATAAACTTTTATTAGTAGCATTTTTACCTGCTGCTATTGTTGGATTTGTATTTGGTGATTTTATAGATTCACTCTTAGAAAATATTTGGGTAGTAGCAAGTTCATTAGTTTTGGGAGGAATAGTATTATTGTTTGTAGATAGATGGTTTATCAAGAATGAAAATCAGTTGCAAGAAGCTGAAAATCCTACGTATAAGAAATCTTTTTTTATCGGCTGTTTTCAAATTATAGCAATGATTCCCGGCGTTTCTCGAAGTGCTGCAACTATCATTGGAGGGTTAGTACAAGGAATGTCAAGAAAAAAGGCTGCAGAATTTTCATTTTTTCTTGCAGTTCCAACAATGGCCGCAGCTTCAGGTTATAAATTGTTGAAATCGTTTCTTGAAACACCACAGGTTATTACAGATTCAGCAAATATTTCAATTCTATTATTTGGAAATGTAATAGCATTTATTGTAGCTATGCTTGCAATTAAATTTTTTATTTCGTTTCTCACAAAATATGGCTTCAAACTATTTGGTTATTATAGAATAATTGTAGGTGGTGTTATAATAACTATGCTTTGTTTAGGAATTAATATATCAGTAGTATAATTGTGATTATTGATAGAAGTGTACATTCATTACAAGGAATTGATATTACGCAAGGACATGTGTTATTAATTCATAAAGATAAACACTGGACATCATTTGATGTAGTTAATAAAGTACGATACATGATTAAAAAAACGTACAATATAAAGAAAATTAAAGTAGGTCATGCCGGGACTCTTGATCCATTGGCTACAGGAGTGTTGGTAATAGGTATAGGTAAAGAAACTAAAAACTTGGAATCATATCAAAATCAAGTAAAAGAATATAAGGCAGAAATTACCTTTGGTGCAACAACTCAATCATATGATTTAGAAACTGCACCACAAGGTAATTTTCCTATAGACCATATAACAAAAGAACAGATAGAAGAAACGTTACAACAAAAATTTAACGGTACAATTAAACAAACCCCACCAATATTTTCAGCAAAAAGTGTTGATGGTGTGCGTGCATACGAGGCAGCCCGAAAAGGGAAGCATGTAGATATAAAACCACATACAGTTACAGTTTATTCTTCGAAATTGCATTCCTTTGAACATAATAAAGCGCTTGTTTCTATAGTTTGTTCTAAGGGTACATATATTCGATCTATTGCACATGATTTAGGGGTAGAATTATCAAGTGGTGCATATTTATCTGATTTAGTAAGAACTAAAAGTGGTGGGTTTACCATAGAACAGTCTATTACAATTTCAGATTTT
>JAJUFK010000106.1 GCA_029266015.1 Bacteroidota bacterium | reverse complement strand
GAATTACAAACAATTGTAGAATCTTCTGACAAACAAAAATACTCTTTTCACTTTCAATTAGAATATTTTAATTCTTCATCAGCAAAATTTATATCAGATATTATAAAAATTATAAAACAATATGTAGACCAAGGATTGCAAGCAACTATATATTGGCACTATGACAAAGATGACGAAGAAATGAAAGAATCCGGTGATGATTTCTCTTCAATTTCAAACATTTCGTTTGAATACATTGCAGAATAAATAGACTCAATTATATATTACTATATCATTTTTTTATACTTTTGCGGCACAAATACGAGGAATGTATGCCAAAAATTGTAAGAATTCTTAATAGGTTTAATGTTGGTGGCCCAACATATAACGTTGCATATCTTACAAAATATATTTCATCTGAATATTCCACAATTTTACTTGGAGGGCAAAAAAACGAAAGTGAAGCAAGCTCTGAATATATTTTACAAGAACTTGACGTTGCATATACTATAATTCCCGAAATGAAACGAAGTATTGGTATATGGAATGAAATAAAAGCTCTACGAAAACTTATACGTATAATAAAAACAGAAAAACCCGATATAGTTCACACACATGCGGCAAAAGCAGGAACGCTGGGAAGAATAGCAGCTTGGTATTGCGGTGTACCATACATTTTTCATACATTCCACGGTCATGTTTTTCATTCATATTTTAACCCTTTGACTACAAAAATATTTATAACAATTGAACAACTTTTAGCAAAAACATGTACTGCAATTGTAGCTATAAGTGATATTCAAAAACATGAAATCGGTACTGTTTTCAAAATTTGTCCTCCTCATAAAATTGAAGTAATTCCATTAGGTTTTGATTTAGAAAGATTCACAAAAGATATTCAAACCAAACGTTTACAATTCAGACAACAATACAATTTAGAACACAATGAAATTGCAATTGGAATTGTTGGAAGATTAGTTCCCGTAAAAAATCATGAACTTTTTATACAAGCATTTCAAAAATGTTTACACATAAGCACAAAACCTATTAAAGCATTTATAATAGGTGATGGTGAAATGCGTCATGAATTAGAATCTTTATGGAATACGTTAGAACCCGGTGAAAATAATTCAAAACTTACGTTTACATCGTGGATACAAGATGTTGATGTTGCATATACAGGACTTGATATAGTATGCTTAACATCGCATAATGAAGGTACTCCGGTAAGTTTAATTGAAGCACAAGCTGCAGGCAAACCTATAGTTTCAACCAATGTTGGGGGTATTCAAAATATAGTTATTGAAGGAAAAACCGCACTACTTACAAACAATACTGTTGAAGATTTTTCAAACAAATTGCTTCAAATCATTGAAAATGAAGAATTACAGAAACAAATGTCTAATCATTCACAACTGTTTTCTATAGAAAAATTCGGATACAAACGATTGTGTAAAGACATGGAACATATGTATGAAAAATATATTACATGAGATTTCATTCGCAATTACATACTATAAAATAAATTCGTACTTTTGTATTATAGTAATTAATTAAAACCTCATTATTGAATGATATTACAAGCATTAGATTTTTTAGTAATACTACTTTATATTGCAGCTACAGTATTTATAGGATTGTACTTTAAAAAACGAGCCGAAAAAAACAAATCGGAATATTTATTAGGCGGTAATACCATGCGTTGGTATATGCTGGGAGTTTCTGATGCTTCGGGTATGTTTGATATTTCGGGTACTATGTGGTTGGTTACACTTATGTTTGTATATGGATTAAAAAGTATATGGATTCCATGGTTATGGCCTACCTTTAATCAAATATTTTTAATGATGTTTATTTCGGGTTGGTTAAGAAAATCAAATGTAACAACCGGAGCCGAATGGATAGCAACACGATTTGGAAATGGTAAAAGCAGTAAACTTTCTCACGGAATAGTTGTAGTATTTGCTCTTATTATAGGTCTTTCAATGCTTTCGTACGGATTTGTAGGATTAGGTAAATTTTTAATGCTTTTTGCTCCTTGGGAATACGTTAGCTCTTTACTTTCAATTCCATACAATGCTATTGCAATAGAATATGTGCCACACGTGTATGGCATAGTATTTACCTTATTTGCAACATTTTATGCTATTTTAGGAGGAATGGTAAGTATAGTATGGGCAGATATTTTGCAATATACCATTATGACAGTAGCATCTATTACTATTGGTATAATTGCTATGAATATGGTAAGTCCTGAAACACTCCATGCCCTAATTCCACAAGGGTGGGATTCACCATTTTTTGGAACACATTTGAATATAGATTGGTCTGGAAAAATAGCCGAAGTAAATCAAAAAATACAAGAAGATGGATTCTCTTTATTTAGTTTATTTTTTGGTTTTATGTTTATGAAAGGGATTTTAAGCAGTTTGGCAGGCCCGGCACCAACATACGACATGCAAAAAATTCTTGCCAACCGAACTCCGCAAGATGCATTAAAAATGAGCGGTTCAGTTTCGGTTATACTCAATCCTGTAAGATATTTTATGATTACTGGTTTTGCTATTTTGGCAATTGCATATTATCAAGATTTGAATTTACTAGTAGGAAACAAAATTGATTTTGAACAAATTTTGCCTTCGGCAATGATTCAATTTTTACCTGTTGGTTTACTGGGTTTGTTGCTTGCCGGTCTTCTTGCAGCATTTATGTCAACATTTGCGGGTACACTCAATGCTGCTCAAGCATATGTATCAAACGATATTTATCTGAAATATATAAACCCCAATGCTTCACAAAAACAAATAAAAAAAACAAATTACACAGTAGGAATTGCTGTGGTATTAGTAAGCACACTTATAGGATTTACACTTAAAAGTATAAATGAAATACTGATCATAGTAACTAGTGCGTTTTATGCAAGCTATATTGCATCTAACGTTCTTAAATGGTACTGGTGGCGCTTCAACGGCGATGGATATTTCTGGGGAATGATTACCGGTATTGTTTCCGGACTAATTCTAGGAGTAATACAAATTAAATATCCTCATAGTATTACCAATATAATACCGGGTATGCCCGAAGGATTAATTGCATTATATTTATTTCCGGTAACACTTATTATTTCACTTATAGGTTGTTTAGCAGGTACATTACTTACTGCTCCTACCGATTCTCAAACTATAGAAACTTTTTATACAACCGTAAAACCATGGGGTTTTTGGAATCCTGTTTTTAAATCTGTAAAATCAAAACAACCTGATTTTACAAAAAATACTCGTTTCTTAAAAGATATGGGAAATGTTGCAATTGGAATTATAGTTCAAACATGCTTAGTTGCCATGCCTATTTTTATAATTATTCGCAATTGGCAGAGTTTATTTATTACAATATCAATCATTGCAATAGGAGCTATAATTTTAAAATATACATGGTGGGATAAATTACACGAAATTTAAAAACATGAAAACTGTTTCAAAAAGTATATATTTCATATACGTTATTATTTTTGCTTTTACCTCATGCACCAATGGTGGATTATTAGGAGGGAGTGATTTAGGAGGAAAAGCAGGTGAACTTCTTATTGTAATAAATGATGAATATAAAAATTCACAAACAAGTGAATCTATTACAGAAATTATGAATCAATACGAATTGGGGTTAACACAATCAGAACCGCCATTTAGTATTTTGATGATAAGCAGAAACCATTTTTCAAGCGTATTTCGTTCTCATAGAAATATTTTATTTATTGACATACATAAAAAATTTACTTCGCCTATAGTTCAATTCAAAAAAAATGTATGGACCAAACAACAAAACTATATAGGTATAGGGGTAGATTCTCCCGAACAATTATTGGAATTATTAAAACTTCGTCATGACAATATTATAGATTTTTTTGTGCAGGCAGAAATTGAACGATATAAACTAACCTATCAAAACATGCCCAGCAACAAAGTTCAAAATGCGGTACAACAACATATAAACATAAGAATACGTATTCCCGAAGGATATGAAATAAATAAACAAACAGAGGGATTTATGTGGATTTCTTACGAATCTAACGAACATAGTCAAGGTATTTTGATATATGACCGCCCCTATAAAGATACTATGCAATTAGAAAAATGGAAATTATTACAAGTACGAGATTCTATCACAAAAACTCACATACCCGGTCCCAGTAAAGGCAGTTATATGACAACCGAATATATTGTTCCTATTCAATACAAAGTAGGTCGCTATGTAAACAATGATTATACTGTTGAGCTTAGAGGCAAATGGCGTGTAGAACATGATTTTATGGGTGGTCCGTTTGTGAGCTATTCATTTGTTGATAATACAAAAAAACGACTTATAACTATTGAAGGATATGTATATTATCCTAATAAAAGTAAACGTAATTTCATGCGACAATTGCAAGCAATATGTCAATCGGTACAGTTTATTGAAAACAAATAAATGCTTAATGAAGATTCTGTATTATTTTTCTTTAATTAAATTTAGCCATACCATTTTTGCGTTGCCATTTGCTTTAATAGGCTACGTATTAGCTATTCAAACACAATCTGTATCATTTTCTGTATACACATTGGGCTATGTAATTGCATGTATGATTTTTGCTCGTTCGGCAGCAATGGCTTTCAACAGATACAGCGACTATACATATGATAGTAAAAATGCTCGCACAGCAAACAGAGAAATACCAAGTGGAAAAATTTCACCGTCTTCGGCTCTTATTTTTACGATTATACATTCAGTATTGTTTATAGTAACCACATGGTTTATTAACCCCATTTGTTTTTATTTGTCACCTGTGGCACTGCTTGTAATTTTAGGATATTCATTTACCAAGCGGTTTACGTATATATGTCATTTTATACTTGGAATTGGATTGTCACTTGCACCTATTGGTGCATATTTGGCTGTTACAGGATATTTTTCACTTACTCCTATCCTATTTTCATGTATAGTATTTACATGGACTGCAGGATTTGATATACTTTATGCATTACAAGACGAAGAATTTGACCGTAGCGAAACATTATTTAGTATTCCGGCACTGTTTGGACGTACAAAAGCAATGCGAATATCAATAGGCACACATATAATTACGGCAATACTTGTTGTTATTACAGGTTTACACGTTCAATTGAATTACATATATTGGATTGGAGCAAGTATTTTTATAGGATTACTTGCTTTTCAACATACTCTTATTAAACCACATGATATTTCTAAAATAAATATTGCTTTTGGTACTACCAACGGAATAGCAAGTGTAATTTTTGCTGTTTTTACTATTACCGCTTTATATATTCAATTTTAATATCGTGAATAAAATGACGATAATCGAGAAGTAACCTGATCGTATATTGGTTTTGTAAATTCAACAAATAAATCTTGTGGTGCTGGTGGTTGTACTTCACGTTGTTTGGTCATATTTAATTGTTGTTGTGACAAAGCACGTTCATCACCATTAAACGAAGCCCATTCACTAACCCATATAAATTCACCGGGCATTTTATCTTGCATTAATATCTTTTTAGTTGCAAATTCTATAACTCTCACATCAACCAATCCTTTTGAAATTACCTCTTTTCTGAATGTTGTATATTCGGCAGTTACTTTATTTTTTACCGGAACTTTTGAACCGTCAGGTTTGGTATATTCACCAACTTTTACACTGTCGGCACTTACAACAGTAACTGTTTTTTGTGTTAATTTTGAATTTCCTACAATAAAATCATCAAATTGAATTCGTATAATATGGTCGGGGACTAATTTGAGTTTTTCTGCTTGTCGAGGTAAATATAATTGTATGAACATACGAGAATTAAACATATTATTTAAATATGCTTCAATATTATTCTGAAAAAAATCAGCACTTATTTGTAATCGGCCGGCACCTACAGGTATTTGTTCTAAAACAACTTTAAGTGTAGCCATTTCTTTAGCTTGCGGTATCAATGTTCCTACATCTTTGTATCCCAGTACATATCCATCGGCTTTCACAAATAAATAATATGCCTCACGAGCTGATTCACGAGTTTTTTTATCAAATTCTCGTTTCCCTACAACATAACATTCTTCTGCAGCATTTTTCTTTGCTGTATTTAATTCAGATTCATATCGGAATGGTGAAGGAACTATTTTTTTTGCCGCAGGACACCGTGAAATTTCATCGGCCATATTATTTACTGTTTCCATATACTGTACAGAATTGCCCCATCTAAAAGCATCATTACTTTTGAGCGATATTTCTATTTGCTCTTTATAATAACTTACCGCCATAGGATACGCTTGGCGGAGTGTTGATGCTGCTTTTTTATTACTAGGACTTTTACGTAATTTCTGAACCGATTTATAAACCGCTTCGGCATAATTACCTTTTTCTAACGCTTTTTTTCCTGAACATTGCACCAACGATAATGAAAGAGTTGCAATACACACAATAAATAGGGTTGCTCGTAAAGTTTTCATAGCAATTATATGTTTTACAATTAAATAAATAATTTTTTAAAGCGTTTTCAAAGATAATGCCATTATCCCGGCATTTCGGCATACATAAGTTTTTTACCGGTTACAGCCAACGAAATAGCCAAAGCCAATGTAACAACACTCGACACAAAAAGTGCAATTTTAGTTGATAATGTATAGTCATACTTAATTGCTATAAATGCTACAACTACCGAACTTACTATCATGCCCGAGCCTATTATTATTTTACGTCGTAAAGCAATTGTACCTAATTTTTTGAAACGTAATTTACCGTCAATTACACCACTTACAAATGCTCCTATTACAGAAAATGGTAATAATACAGACAAGAATACAACAAAAGCACTAATTTCGGTAATTTTGAAATGAGGTAATACAATTGTAAGAAACACAAATTGCATTATAAACACAGCTATAGTTTGAGGAAAATGTACTGCTATAGGATGTAAATCTAAATCAAGTAACTTTCTTCGTTTTTCTGACATTCGGTCTTTGTATGGTTCAAACACCTTACTGGAAACTCCACATGCCGGACATTCTTCACCTAATTTATCTTTTTCCATAATATAGCCACAGGGCTTGCATCGTACTAATTCTTTCATAATTACATAAATTTGGTAACAAATATAACAAGTTTTTATTTGGTAATTTACATTTTGTTAGCCAAATATGAAAGAAGTTCTACTATATAAAAAAAATAGCAGTTAACAAAACTGCACTTATTGATACTACCAGTATAAAAAATTTTGCAAACATATTTTTCACATTTAAATCTTGTATAAGAATAGTCTTTCAAACCAATACTTTCATTACAAAAAAAAATACTTTTTTTATAAAAAAAGACAAAATTATACTATCTGTTTTGATTTTTTTTGAAGAAACACATACGAAACTATAACCATAACAAACACTACTGATGCATTTACTTTCATTGCATGTTGTAAGCTCATGTAATCCTTCAAAAAACCATTCAATAGATTACCTACACT
>JAJUFK010000224.1 GCA_029266015.1 Bacteroidota bacterium | reverse complement strand
AGAGTGGAAGTGCTGCTGCATCGGGTACGCAAACTATTGTTGCTCCTTCGGTTACTGTTGCTGCAGGTTCTGCGGTATCTGCAGGTAATGTAGGGCAAAATACTACAAATAATATTGTTTCTACTATTGCTATGACGGTTGCTACCGGTGCTACTACGCTTAATTCTATTGCATTTACCAATACCGGCAATGCAGATTATACGAGTGATATTACTAATTATAAATTATATTACACTGCTACTACCAATTCATTCTCAACCGGAAATTTATTGGGAACAATTACCAGTGGTACTACATTTTCGAGTTTAACGCAGAATTTACCGGTAGGTGGTCCATATTATTTTTGGATTACAGCAGATATAAAACCGGCAGCGACTGTTGGCAGAACTATTACAATTTCTTCTATAAGTAATACTAATATAACGTTTTCTGCAGGTACAAAATCAGGAAATAATAATGCAGGCGGAACACAAACTATTATTGCAACAGCACCTGCCGTTACGCTTGGCGATAATACCCAAATTACTGCCGGTACATTAACAAAAAATACTACAAATAATATTATTTCACGATTTAAATTAGATGTTTCGGCTGCAAATAATGCTACGGTAACAGCCATAGCATTTACTACTACAGGAACCGCTGTACATTCAACTGATATTTCCAATTTTAAACTATGGTATGCAACAACAAATTCATTTGGTTCTGCGTCGCAAATAGGGTCAACTATTACAACGGCTCTTGGTGCGGGTTTGCATACGTTTTCGGGATTGACGCAAACAATAAACGCAAGTAGCACGGGGTATTTTTGGATTACCACCGATATTCCTTCCGGAGCTACATCTAATAATACACTTGCTGTTTCGGCTATTGCAACCGGTGATATTACACTTGCATCGGGTTCTAAAAGTGGAAGTATAAGTGCTGCCGGTACCCAAACAATTTCGAGTGTTATTACATTATACTCAATAGCCGGTGGTGGTGACTGGACAGATAATACTAAATGGTCAACCACTGCGGGTGGGGCGTCGTGTAGTTGTTATCCGCAAGCAGGTACGCACAATGCAGTAATTACATCGGGTAACCCAATTACCGTAAATGCTGCTTCGGGAGTTGTTGATTTAACTATCAATAGTGGAGCTACTTTAAATGGTAGTTCTAATACATTAGCAGTTTCAGGAAATTTTATTAATTCAGGAACATTTACTGCGAGCTCATCTACAACAAGTATTGCTGGTAATTTTACCAGTACAGGTACGTTTAATCATAATAATGGTACTATAAGCATGAACGGTGCCACAGCTCAAAGTATTAGTGTAAGCGGGAATATGAACAATCTCACTATAGCAAATACGTCGGCTACCGTTACTGCCGGTTCTGCATTAAATGTTAATGGAACATTTACTACTAATGCAGGAGCAATATTAGATATGTCAACTTATCAATTGTTAGGAACGTTAAATACTATAACTAATAATGGGACATTGAAAACTTCAAACATTTCAAATCCGCCAATACCCACAGGTAAAACTTGGGGAGGTACTGTACAATATGCCAATACAAGTGGATATGTGAGTCAAGGAACATACAATAATTTAACGATGCTTAATGCAAGCGGTTCGCCACAAGCAACTAATAATATAACAGTAAACGGAACTCTTACAACTACCGCAGGCGGTACACTTGATTTAGTAGGATATCAATTAGGAGGGACATTGGGAACCATAACCAGTAACGGAATAATTAAATCAACGAATTCAAATCCATTTCCAACAGGAAAAACGTGGGGTGGTACAATAGAGTACTCAAATACCGGTGGTAATCAAACAGTGGCTCAGGGGACATATAATAATTTAACATTGAGCAATACGAGTAATACAAGTACTGCAGGAGGAAATATAGTTGTAAATGGAACATTAACTACTGCAGCAGATGGAACATTTAGTTTAAGTACTTATACACTCAGTGGAACATTGAGTAGTATTGTGAATAACGGTACTATTGCAACTGCAAATACATCGGCAACACCATTCCCCAGTGGTAAAACATGGGGAGGGACTATTAAAAATTTAAATGCAAATATTACCCTGGTGGCAGGAACATATAATAACTTTACTGTTGATAACGGAACTGTTACATTATCGGGTGCTGTAACTATTAGCGGAGTATTGAATTGGGTAAACAATGGTGTAATAACAACTACGTCATCTAATACATTAACCATAACAAATACTTCAGTGGGAGCAATTACTAATTATAATAGTTCACGATACATAAGTGGTCCATTATCCAGAACTCTTGCGGCAAATTTAACATCATCAGCCAATGTGTATGATTTTCCGGTAGGTAAAGGGGGAACGTATTATCCATTTTCAATAACTACACTTACTACAGGGGCAAGTGCACCTGTGCTTACGGTAGAAGCATATAATGCAAATGCAGGTGGAACAAGTGATGGTACAACAATACGTTCGTTGAGTACTTCGGAATATTGGTCGGCATCATATACAGGAAATTTTACTACAGGTTCAGTAAGCATTGGACGAGCATCTGGTTTAGGGTCATTAAATGCCATTGGACGAGCATCATCGGCTGCCGGTACATATTCTTCGTTAAATGGTACTGTAAGCGGCAATAATGTAATTAATTCAAGCGCTACCGGTAGTTCATTAGGATACTTTGTTCTTGGAGTAAATATAGTTACCTATTATTCACGTCAATCAGGAAACTGGGCAACCAATACTACATGGTCAACCGTATCATGTGGTAATGCTACAAATACCGGTTCGTATCCAAATAACGGTGATATTGCAATAGTATGTGGTGGGCATACTGTAACTATCACAGATAATATCTCAGTAAGCCAATTAACGGTTACTGGTGCAAATACAACATTGAGATTTAATTCAGATGCATGGAATGAAACACTTACCGTAACCGGAGATACCTATATTGATGAAGGAGGAACCATAGCCGGTGTTGATAATCAAAATTATAATTATGTGTTTAATAATTTAAAAATTGGAACAAATACAACAACATCGGCTACCAGTAGCTTTAATTTTATTCCATCAACTAATAATGGTACGGGGGTAACAATATCCGGTATGTTATCGGTAGGAAATTGCGATAATTTGGGTACAGCAATATTTAATTATTCGCCGAATTTTACAGGAGGAACTAATACCTTAACAATAGCAAATCGTTCAATATACCCGAATGGAACATATACGTTTGGTTGTTCTGGTGGTTTTTGTCCTTCGGCACCAACCAATACAACTACCGTTACATGTCCAAAAATTATAGCAAGTTCTACAACAATTAATGGTAATTCCTATGTGTTTGGAGCAGGGCCATCGGTGGCAAAATCTGTGACCTTAACCGGTTCAGATTTAGTTGGTGCAGGTAATATTGTTGTATCTACCGCATCTGCCGATTATGAAATTTCTCCTGATAATGCAACGTGGGGAAGTTCATTTAATTTAGCATATGCAAGTGGGGTTATTACCGCACAACCCAAAACTTTATATGTACGCCTAAAAGCAGGTAAAGCTAAGGGGGCGTATAATGGAGCTACAGTTACTCTTGTGGGAGGTTCAGCGTCAACTACTATAACCCTTAATGGAATGGTTACTGCAGCAATAAGTGCTGCTAAATCTATGCTTACTCCGGTGTCATCAAATCTTGCTGCAAATGGAACATCAAATGTATCGTTAACTGTAACGTTGTATGATGCCGATGGAAATGTTGCTGCTATTCCGGGACAAACGGTAGTGATTACTAAACAATCGGGCGGAGGTACGCTTGGAGCGGTAAGTGATAATGGTGATGGTACTTATACTGCATTACTTACATCACCTACAACTACCGGTACAGCAGTGTTTGTTGCAACAGTAAATGGTAGTGAGGTACAAAACAATACCGGTTCGCAAACGCAAGTCACTATAACGTATGTGGCAGGTGAACCATCACAATTGATAATTCAAGCCGGTAATAATCAAACTGCGATGCCCGGTACTAATGTGGCCACAGCACCAAGTGTATTAGTAACCGATGCAAACGGAAATCCGGTAAGTGGTGTAAATGTTACATTTAAAGTTACACAAGGAAATGGTGAAGTGTCTGATACTGTTGTTGTAACTAATGCAAGTGGTATTGCAAGCCTTGGATATTGGGAATTAGGCCCCAATCCTGGAACTAATAAAATTGTTGCTACTGCAACTTCAAGTTCTTCAACTAAATCTATTCGATATCCGTTTCCTCATGCTACTCGTCAGCAATACCCCTATGGTATTTCGGCTACCAATATGGATTACACGGTT
>JAJUFK010000229.1 GCA_029266015.1 Bacteroidota bacterium | reverse complement strand
TATACCTTATCTTTTGCTCTATATGGCTTACCAACAGGTTTAAGCATAGAATTTACTTTTTGCACCATCATAATACCTTCTATTGAAGCAATTCCACCTTCTCCTTCTTGTTTAGCACATGAAACAATAAAAAATATAGATGTTATAATTATTCCTATTTTATTCATACTTTTTTAATTAAAAGAAACAACTACAAAAATACATATAGTTTTTAATTTGATAACAATTTCATAACAATAAAAAAATGTATAACCCTACGAATTTTATATGCAAAAACAAAAAACAAGTATTAATACACAGATGATTATAAATACTTATACAATCTTTTTATATACACTCATTGTATCGTACGCAAACTGAGTATTTGAAAAATTTGATGCATGCTTAAATCCTTTCTCTATCATATCAATACGCAAATCTTTATCTGTATACACTTTCACCATAGCATCACATAAACTTTCAATTGAATCAGGATGAATATACATTGCTGCATTACCACCTACCTCCGGTAATGAAGACGTATTTGATGCAATTACCGGAGTACCACTTTTAAGCGACTCTAAAATTGGTATGCCAAATCCCTCATATTTTGATGGGTAAATAAACATTTGAGCAGACTGATAGAGTGCCGGTAAATCATGATTTTGCACCCCTGTTAGTATTTTTACTTGAGACTGTAATGATTCTTTTTCTATATATTGCTTAACTTTATACAAATATTGTCTTCCATTACCAACAATAACTAGTGGTATTGCGACTTGATTTTTAACTCTATTATATGCCTGTACCAATTGAAGTACATTTTTTCGTTCAGTAATAGCTCCCACATATAAAATAAAATCTGTTGGCAAATTCCATGTATTGCAAACGTGTTGTTTTTCTTTTTCACTTACAATAGTTTCAAATATAGGGTCGCATGATTGATATACTACATGTATTTTCTCTTCAGGAACACCAAAAAAATGAATAATATCTCGCTTTGTTGCTTCACTGGTTGCAATTATGGCATGAGTAACAGCACATGCATGTTTCCATTTTATGTCATACACTGCTTTATCAATCATAGGGAAGTCATTTGGAAAAAACTTATATATTACATCATGTATTGTAACAACTGTTTTTATATCTGTTGTTTCTATTTTAAAAGGTAATTCATGACTCAATCCATGATACAAATCAACATTCTGTTCCAACAAAGAATATAACATAAATCGCGAACGCCACCCAACTTTTGAAAATAATTTAGGTATTACAACTTTAAATTTTTCAGTAAAATAAAAACTTTCATTGGTATATGAAATACTTGGGGTAAAAAGTAAATATTGATATGAAGGAAATTCCTCGTATAAACTTCGAACCAAACTTCGGCTATAATTTCCTAAACCTGTTCCGTTGTGAAACAATCGTTTTGCATCAAATCCAATTGTATACATCTTATAGATTTTTAGCTAAAATATCAACTATATGAATAGGAATTATTGGCAATTTGTTTTTAGAAATATATCCTGCTATATTCATTAAACAAGAAGCTTCTGTGGAGGTAATATATGAGGCTCCGGTTGATAGGGCATTACGAACTTTTTGTTCAACCATAGCAGATGATATTGCAGTATGTTTTGCAGAAAATGTACCACCAAAACCACAACACGTTTTAGAATCAGGTAAATCAATTAATTCTATACCTTGAACTTGCTCCAACAATAAACGAGGTTCATTTGTAAGTCCATATTCACGAAGGGCAGAACAAGATTCATGAATTGTTACTTTTTCATTAAATACAGCTCCAAATTGAATTTTTTGTATAACATGTACTAAAAAGTCAGTAATATCATACATTCTAGTTGCAAGTTTTTGAACTTGTTCTATATGTTCTGATTCAGAAAATAATGAAGCATATTGTTTTTTAATAAAACCTGTACAAGACCCTCCGGGACTAACAATAATATCATCCCCTGAAAAATCCTGTAAAAATTTAGTTGCCAGTGTAATTGTTTCTTTCATATACCCACTATTGAACGAAGGTTGCCCACAACATGTTTGATTGGGATTGTAATTTACAGTACAACCTACATGTTCTAATAATTTAATCATGTTAAAACCTGTTTCGGGGAAAAACTGATCAATAAAACAAGGAATAAATACAGAAACTTGCATAATAAAAATTTTAAATACAAAAATACAGAAACAGTTTCATTTTTTTAAGAAAAGAACTTGTAATTACATAAAATGTTGTAAAAATGTGTAAATTTGATAGATAGAAATACGACAAAATAACAAAAAATGAAGAAAATTAAAGTTGCTGTTGCAATGAGCGGTGGTATAGATAGTTCTATAACTGCTTTACTATTGCAAGAACAAGGATATGATTTAGTAGGAATTACACTACGGGTATGGGATTATGTATCAGAAGGATGCGAAGAAAAAGAAACCGGCTGTTGTAGTATAGAAGCAATATTTGAAGCACAAGCTTTTGCAAAGAAAATTGGTATTCCTCACCATATAGTAGATGTTCGTAATTCATTTAAAGACATAGTTGTTACTGATTTTATAAACGAATACATAGCAGGTCGAACACCAAATCCTTGTGTTGTATGCAATCCTGCTATTAAATGGGGCGAAGTAGTTAAAAAAGCCGAAGAACTTGGTTGTGATTTTATTGCTACCGGACATTATTCTCAAATTGCGCAATTAAATGGTAGATACTATTTTACAAAAGCTGCTGACACATCAAAAGATCAATCATATGTACTGTGGAAATTACCCCAAGAATTCATTAAAAAAACATTACTTCCATTAGGAAAATACAAAAAAAGTGAAATTAAACAATTAGCATTGGAACGAGGATTCGAAAAACTTGCAAAAAAACGTGAAAGTCAAGAAATCTGCTTTATTCCTGACGACGATTATAGAAATTTTCTAAAAAAACGTGTGCCTCATCTTGAATCTTCAGTAAATGGTGGCGAATTTATTTCAACCACAGGAAAACATTTAGGTACACACAAAGGTTATCCTTTTTATACTATAGGGCAAAGAAAAGGTCTTAATATAGCTTTAGGAAAACCAACATATGTTGTAGCTATTAAAAAAGACACAAACCAAATAATTCTAGGAGATAAAGATGATTTGTTACAAGAAAAAATGATCGTTTCTCACATTAATTTTCTCAAATATTCACAATTTGATGAAAATTCATTGTATTCCGTAAAAATACGATATAATTCGACACCTAATATTTGTAAAATTCGTACAAAAGATATAGATACAATAGAAGTAGAATTTGTAAATTCAGTTGGCGGAATTACACCCGGTCAGTCTGCGGTTTTTTACGAAGGCGATGATGTGGTGGCAGGAGGCATAATACAATACTAACAAATAAACACATTTGTTTTTTGTTATAAAATAGTTAATAAATTGTTTGTTAATAGATTATAATTGTTTTACTTTTGCAAAGTTTTATCACATACGAGCACTAAAATTTAAAAATATAATCAGTATGAAAATACTATACAACCTCCGAAAACTAATATTAACAATCTTTATAGCCGGTTTTTTATCGATTGCGGCTTACACACAAAGCTCTGTAGGTATTAATACAACTAATCCTAACCCAAATGCAGTTTTAGAATTAGTTTCTCCAAATAATAATCAAGGGTTAAAAATTCCATCACTTACAACATCGCAAAGAACAAATACCGCTTTTGTGAATAATTTAACTGCTGCTGACAAGGGTTTAATTGTATTTGATAGTGATATTGCATCTTTCTTTTATTGGTCAGGTTCAGATTGGACAAAAATTTCTAAAGGTGAAATTCCAACACTCGAAGAAATTTTAGCTGTTTCAAATAGTGCTGCCAGCAAAAAAATAAGCGATTTAGCTAATCCTGAAAATGCTCAAGACGCTGCAACAAAAAAATATATTGATGACTCATTGTCTGTTGTAAACCAAAAAATCTCCATAATAAATGACAGTATAACAAATTTTGACACAAAAATTACCAATCTTAAAACCGATATAACTAATTTAGACAATCGTGTAACAAATACAGAAGGTGCTATTTCTTCTCTACAAACTAATGTAACCAACCTTGATAACAGACTTACTACTACAGAAAACAACGTTACTAATCTACAAACCGATGTTACTAACCTCGATAATAGAGTT
>JAJUFK010000194.1 GCA_029266015.1 Bacteroidota bacterium | reverse complement strand
GATTAAACAACATCTCGATGAATATGTAATAGGACAAGAATCTGCAAAAAAAATATTGTCGGTAGCGGTGTATAACCACTACAAACGAATTTCGCAAGAATTGACCGATGATGTTGAGATTGAAAAATCAAACATAATCATGGTGGGCGAAACAGGTACGGGAAAAACATTACTTGCAAAAACTATTGCAAAAATGCTCGATGTTCCGTTTGCAATAGTAGATGCAACGGTGCTAACCGAAGCCGGATATGTTGGTGAAGATATCGAAAGTTTGTTGGTTCGTCTGTTACAAGATGCCGATTATGATGTAGCACGAGCCGAACAAGGTATTGTATTTATTGACGAAATAGATAAAATAGCTCGCAAAGGCGATAACCCGTCTATTACTCGCGATGTGTCGGGCGAAGGTGTGCAACAAGGTCTGTTGAAATTGCTCGAAGGTTCGGTGGTAAACGTGCCACCACAAGGCGGTAGAAAACACCCCGACCAAAAAATGATAGCCGTAAATACGAAAAATATACTGTTTATTTGTGGTGGAGCATTTGAAGGAATTCAAAAAGTTATAGCACGACGTTTAAATACTAAGGTTGTAGGATTCGGTGCAAAAGAAAAAACAAAACAAATTGATAAAAATAATTTCTTGCAATATATAGCACCACAAGATTTACGAACATTTGGATTGATACCCGAAATTATAGGTCGCTTGCCTGTGCTTACCTACCTCAATCCATTGGATAGAGATGCATTACGCAGAATACTTACCGAACCTAAAAATTCACTAATTAAACAATATAAAGCGTTATTTCATTTAGATAATATTGAATTGAGTTTTGAAGAAGAAACCTACGATTATATAGTAGACAAAGCTATAGAATTTAAACTCGGTGCTCGCGGATTACGGTCTATTTGCGAAGCTATTATGGTTGATGCTATGTTTGAATATCCTTCAAAAAACATAAAAGAACTTACTATAACAAAAGAATTTGCTAAACAACACTTTGAGACGTCAGAACATTCCAATTTGCACGTCTCAACTAAATAAACACATAATTGTATGAATATTCCATTACTTAAATTATTAAGCGAAACTCCCGGAGCTCCCGGTTTTGAAGATAAAATACGTGAATTGGTAATAAAAGAAATTACTCCCTATGTAGATTCTGTCTCCGTTGATAATATGGGAAATGTTACCGCATTTCGTAAAGGAGCAAGCGATACTAAACTCATGTGTGCAGCACATATGGACGAAATAGGATTTATAGTTACTCATATCGACGATAACGGATTTCTAAAATTTGCACCGCTTGGCGGGTTCGACCCCAAAACACTTACAGCACAAAGGGTTATTGTTCACGGAAAAAAAGATGTAATAGGTGTAATGGGAAGCAAACCTATTCATGTAATGAGCCCCGAAGAACGCGATAAAAAAGTGAAACTTACCGATTATTTCATAGACTTAGGAATGAGTAAAGAGACTGTAGATGAAATAGTTGAAATAGGTTCGCCTATAACCCGAGAACGAGAACTTATAGAAATGGGCGACTGTGTAAATGGAAAATCATTAGACAACAGAATTTCTGTATTTGTATTGATAGAAGCAATTAAATTGTTGAAAAATAAAGAATTACCATATTCTACCTATTTTGTATTTACCGTGCAAGAAGAAGTAGGGTTGCGAGGTGCTCAGGTAGCAACCATACAAATTCAACCCGATATTGCTATTGCTATTGACACAACTATAGCATATGATTTGCCCGGAAGTACCCCAAGTGAACAAGTTACAAAATTAGGTAAAGGCCCTGCTATTAAAATCATGGATGCTTCGGTGGTAACGCACCCAAAATTGGTAAAACACATGAAACAAGTAGCCAATGACAACAATATACCGTGGCAGCCCGAAATACTGCAAGCAGGAGGAACTGATACTGCTATGTTGCAAAAAATGGTAGCAGGTGGTGCTATTGCCGGAGCTTTATCTATTCCAACACGACATTTACATCAAGTAATAGAGTCTGCCCACAAACAAGATGTGGAGCAAGCCATTGCATTACTTGCAAACATTGTTGAATCAAAAATGTAATACATCATGAAACTATTGTATATACTTATATTTGCTCTATGTATTGGTGCCGTTGCATGTAACAAAGACAAAAAAGAAACATGTTATACATGCAAATACAAAGAATTGGAAATGAATTATGGTGAAAATGTAACTATACGCATAGCCAATGTAATAACACCTAACAATTTTAAATTGTGTGATAGTATGGTTTATTTACCACAATACAATAGTTACGTCGAACCAAGTGTTAAATACACTTACATGAAATCTGTTTGCACTAAAGACGAACGTCGTGAATACAGAATTCAAGGAAATGATTCTATATGTCCATGTGTTGAAAACAGTGATAATATATACAATGACAATAAAAATGCTTTTCTCTACATAGAAGGAATTGATAAATTTCCATATAACAAAGTTATTATTTACAAAGAAGGTTCAACTATACCTCTTATAACATATAATAATTATCAAAATAGTTTACTAACATTTAATGCATACATAGCCGACACATTACAAGATGGTAAAACTGTTGTTTTTAAACATTTGAGTGGAAATTTCACCTATATAATTAAATTATACAATAACTTATTACATACCGATTTATATGATGAATTATCGGGTGGATTTACCGTAATACGAAAACCGCAAGAATGTCCAACTACCGGATGCAAAGGAAGAGATGCAGACGACCCGTTACTTGATTAAATAAATACAATCGTAAAATACAAATTATAATACTCCTGCAACATATTCCAAAATTTGTTTTTGAGGAGTAAATTCTTTTACATCTTGTAAGCCTAGTTCTTGTATTGCAGCTTGTATAGTATCGTTTGCAACCGAAGGTTTTTGTTGTAATATTTCTTTACCGGCGTTATGCAATGCATCATAAGGCACTAAACCTATTAATTCAGAACCACGAACATTTGTACCATATTGAATTGCAAGCTTTTGAACTTCGGAATAGACCTTGTACATAGAAACCAAATTAAAATCGGTAATATTAGTAGAAACCTGAACAACATCATATTCGGGAATATACCAACCAATAGCTTTTACACCTCTCAGCAATCCTTTACTCACATGTTTTTTCCCGAACATATCAGTATAGTTACCACCGGATTCTCTAATACGTGCAGCAATATGTTTTGCTATAGTAACATCACTACTAACTAAATTTATATTATACGCTAATAAAAAATTACGAGCACCTATTACGCTGGCACCTGTTTTAGGATTAAAAACATGAGGTCCATAATCCGGGTCCCAACCTTCTGATTGCATTTTTTGAGAAAAACCTTCATATTCACCAGAACGAATTTGTTCTAAACGAGTTCTATGTATATATTTTGCATTCTGTTCATACAAATACACCGGAACATGTAATTCCTCTCCTACTCGTTTTGCAAGTTGTTCGGCATATTGTTTTGTTTGTTCCAATGAAATTCCTTGAATTGGAATAAGCGGACACACATCAACAGCTCCTATACGAGGATGTGTACCGGTATGTTTAGACATATCAATATGTTTAATAACAAATTCAAACATATTAAATGCTGCCTCAACAACGGATTCAGGAAAACCAACAAACGTATATACAGTTCTATTTGCTGCTTTTCCGGCATCTACATGAAGTAATTTAACTCCAGAAACAGATGAAATAACTTTCGCTATTTGTTCTATTAATTCAGAATTACAACCTTCACTAATATTTGGAACACATTCAATTAATTCCATACCAACGTATTATGCTAAGGTAGCTACCATTACAGCTTTTATAGAATGGAGTCTGTTTTCTGCTTCATCAAATACAATAGAAGCTTCTGATTCAAAAACATCTTCGGTAATTTCCATTGCTTCTAATCCAAATTTCTGAAACATTTCCTCACCTACTTTTGTTTCTCTATTATGGAATGCTGGCAAACAATGTAATACTTTAACCTGTGGATTACCCGTTTTTTGTAAAACATGCGAATTTATTTGATAAGGTAACAATAAACGTACACGTTCTTTCCAAACCTCAGCCGGTTCACCCATACTTACCCATACATCGGTATATAAAAAATCAACCCCTAATACAGCTTCATCTACCGATTCGGTTATAAGAATTTTTGCTCCGGTTTCTTTTGCTATTTCTTTACATATAGCAACTAATTGTTCATCAGGCTGAACAGATTTAGGTGCAGCAAGTCTAATATCCATACCCATTTTTGCAGCACCTACCATAAGTGAATTTGCCATATTATTTCGAGCATCACCCATATAACAAAACGAAATGGTATTCAAAGGTTTAGAACAATGCTCTTCCATTGTCATAAAATCTGCTAAAATTTGCGTAGGATGAAACTCATCTGTCAAACCATTCCATACCGGAACACCGGCATATTTTGCCAACTCTTCAACCAAATGTTGCCCATATCCTCTATATTCTATAGCATCATACATTCTACCCAAAACTCGAGCAGTATCTTTCATTGATTCTTTATGCCCTATTTGTGAACCACTTGGACCTAAATATGTTGTATGAGCTCCTTGATCATACGCTGCTACTTCAAAAGCACAGCGAGTGCGTGTACTCGTTTTTTCAAAAATTAATGCTATATTTTTACCTGTAAGCAATTGCTTTTCTACACCATTTTTCTTATCTTTTTTTAACTGATGAGCCAAATCTAATAATCCACGTATTTCCGATTGACTAAAATCTAATAATTTCAAAAAATGTTTTCCTTTAAGCTGTAATGACATAATTACTCGTAATTAAATTTTTATATACAAACTTACATATTTTGATTAAAAACAAATGAATTTACAGTAAAATATATAACTCATTAATTTATTTTTTCTATTTTAGCAATATATAAACTATAAAAACCTAT
>JAJUFK010000069.1 GCA_029266015.1 Bacteroidota bacterium | reverse complement strand
ACTACCTCGTTTTTACGAAGTAGAACAAGGAGATATTTTAATAGATAATATATCTATTAAAGATATAAAATTAAATGACTTACGTAGCCTCATCGGAATTGTTACTCAAGATTCTATTTTGTTTAACGATACTATTTTTAACAACATTGCTTTTGGTATTGAAAATCCCGATGAAGCTAAAGTTATAGAAGCTGCAAAATTAGCCAATGCTCATGATTTTATAATGGAAACACCTCAAGGATATCAAACAAACATTGGAGATCAGGGAAGTAAATTATCCGGAGGACAAAGACAACGAATAAGTATAGCAAGAGCTATCATGAAAAATCCTCAAATCTTAATTTTAGATGAAGCTACTTCTGCTCTTGATACAGAATCAGAAAGATTGGTTCAAAACGCATTAGAACACCTAATGAAAGATCGTACATCACTTATAATTGCTCATAGATTGTCAACAATTAAAAATGCCGATGAAATTATTGTATTACAAGACGGAGCAATTGTAGAACGAGGTTCTCACGAAGAATTAGTTGCTAAAAATGGAGCATACAAACGATTACAAAGCATGCAAATGGTATAAAATAACATCTACCATAAAACACCAGTAAAGGTTATAAATTGTAATTAAAATAACATATTAAATTAAATATTGATACTATTTTATTATATTTGTTTATAATTAAAAACTAATATAAACAATACGATTACAATTCGTTGCTTTAATGAGATTAGATTTAACAATACGCGAAAAACTTGTTATATTTTATATAACATTAGGTTTTATTGCTGTAAGCATGTTAGGTGTTTATTCATTTAAAAGTGCTCGAGAAGCTATTCTAAATCGTTCATTTGAGCAATTAACTTCAGTACGTGAAGTTAAAAAAGCCAGACTTCAACATTTTTTTCATGATAGAATCAAAGAAACTGAATTATTAGCCTCCACCCCGGAATTGTTTAATTATACTGATTTAGATTCAACCATAATTAACACTTCTCAACTTGATTCTTTTTTATTAAAAGGCAATTACATCTCATCTATTCATATTGTTCAACCCAATAAAAAATTAATACATTCAAAAAAAATAAGACAAGTATCAACAGAAAATATTCTCTTAACAGAAACTGAAAAAGATACCCTATTTGCTATTGCAAAACAAATTGCCAAAAATAATAAAACAGAAGTATTTGATTACAAAAAAATATACTCCGAATATTCTATTTTTATTGCATCTCCTATTATTTCAAATATAAAAAAATCATCTATTCTCATTATCTGCATTTCGCCTCAGGCAATAAATGAAATTATGCTCGAAAAAAATGCATTTGGCGGATTAGGTGAAAGTGGCGAATCGTATTTAGTGGGCAAAGATTTACGCATGCGAAGTTCATCGCGTTTTAAAGACCAATCTCTTCTTCAAACACATGTAAATACCGAAGCTGTTCATGAATCATTTAACCATAATACAGGAACTAAAATTATTAAAGATTACAGAGGCATTGATGTATTAAGCTCATATTCTACTATTAATTTATATTCGCTTGAATGGGCTATTATGGCAGAAATTGATTTTAAAGAGGTAATGATACCGGTTTTTGCTATAAGGAATGATATTGTATTAATGAGTGGTTTTATTATTCTTATGCTTTCTGTCTTTGCATTTATCATATCATTGCGTATTACAAATCCATTAATAAAACTTCGTACCGTTGCAAACGAAATTGCAAAAGGAAATTACGGAAAAACTATTGAAATAGAATCAAAAGATGAAGTTGGCGAGTTAACAGAATCTTTTAATCATATGTCTGTTCAAATAATGGAACAAACAAAAATATTACGTGAACGAGAAAAAAGACTTCACCATTTTTACCAAGCTACCACCGATGGAATTATATTGCATAATAGAGGAACTATTTTACTCATAAACCAAGCAATTACAAATCTTACTCAATTTAAATCTGAAGAGTTGGTAGGCATGTTTATTCAAACGTGTGTAATTATTCCAAATCCAGACATTTTAAAACAACACCCTCAAAAACACAGTTTTGAAACAGATTGTATTAGAAAAGACGGTTCTTTATTTCCGGTTGAAATAATCGAAAACCCCATAGAATACGAAGGTAATGTTGTGGGTGCTATGGTTATACGTGATATTTCTGACCGAAGAAATAGTGAACTGAAATTGCAAGAAGAACGCAATAAACGTGTAACTTCATTTATTGACGGACAAGAAGACGAACGAAAACGATTATCAAGAGAATTACATGATGGAATAGGTCAATCACTTATTGGCATAAAAATGCGTTTAGAAATGCTTAAATTACATGATACTGAAAAAAATACTGAAATATTAGAAACCATTAAATCATTTGTAAATCAAACTATTCAAGACGTGCGAAGAGTATCAAACAATCTTATGCCCTCTGCACTTCGCGATATTGGACTTAAACTTGCAATACAAAAATTATGTGACGAAACCGAAAAAAACACCGGTATTACTATTCATTATGATGCCGAAACAGTTACAAAAATACCTGATGATCGTGTTAAAAGCTATATTTACCGTATTACTCAAGAAGCCATACATAATGCTGTTAAACATTCAAAAGCAACTGAAATGTCAATCATGTTAATACAAGAACCTTCAAAAGTTAGATTAATCATTGAAGATAACGGTATTGGCTTCGATGAGGCTTCATTACAACAACGTGGCAACGGATTGTATTCCATGCAAGAACGTGTAAGTATACTTAAAGGACAAATAACTATTACATCGGCACCCGGGAAAGGTGTATATATTGATATTAGAATACCTTTACCTCAAAATAACTTAAAATAATACTCTTATGAAAAAAATTAGTGTTTTATTAGTTGATGACCACAAAATTGTAAGAGATGGCATAAAAGCTCTTATATCAGACGATAATAGCATTGAAATTATTGGTGAAGCTTCAAGTGGTGAAGAATTTTGGAACATTCTGGCAACAAAAATTCCAACCGTTATTTTAATGGATATAAATCTAACAGATACTACCGGCATTGAATTAACTCAAAAAGCAATAGAAAAATATCCGAATCTTAATATCCTTATTCTCAGCATGCATATGAGTGATGAATTCATAACTAATTCTATTGAAGCCGGAGCGAAAGGGTATTTACCAAAAACAACATCTCAGGCAGAACTCTTAGAAGCTATTCATAAAGTAAGTACCGGTTCTGAATATTACAACACAGAAGTTTCTGAAGTATTACTCAAAAGTTTTATTCGCAAAACAAAAAATGCTTCAAAAGAAAAAGATGAACCTCAAGTGCAATTAACAAAACGTGAATTAGAAATTATAGTATTATTTGCAGAAGGGCTTAGCAACAAAGAAATAGCTGATAAATTATTTATTAGCATACGAACCGTAGAATCTCACAAAAACAATATAATGCAAAAACTTGAATTAAAATCTACAGTAGAATTAGTTAAATATGCAATAAGACATAAAATGATTGATATTTAACATCAAAGCACTATTTAAAAAATCCAACCTATTGAAAAACCTACGTTAGGAGTTAGCATAAATGTATTTTTTCGAACGCCTGCAGCTATTCCTGCCTGATATTCAAATGTAAAACCTCCGGAAACAGGATGTTTTCCGATAAGTGAAACTCCACCCTGATGATGAATTTGTGGAACTTTAGTATAACGTAATCTTGAAGTATTATCATCAATACTAATTTCCTCAACTTTATTTTCAGTATAATTCCAATATTTATAAGATGCACCTACCCCTATTTGCATCCAACAATTTTTAGTAGATTGAAATGTATACCAACGCGGTTCTACTGTATAATAATAACCTCCGGGTAAACAGTTTTCGTAATCATCTACAAAAATTCTATATCCTATTATAGTTCCTGCTCCTATTTTCATCGAAAATTGTTTCGATATAAATAATTCATAATTAAGATTTGCTGTACCTACAACAAATTGCAGTAAATTTAATGAAACATACTGTTTATGTTCATACAAACATTTTAAATATATAGAATCTGCTGCATCGTCAAATTGCTGTTGTTCTTGAGCTTGAGAGAAATTTACTAACAAACTTAATACGAGTAAAATAATGCCTATTTGTTTCATATTGTATTATATTAATTTTCAAATATACAAAATACTATAGTATAAAAATCACAATGTGAATAAATATTAATTGTTGTTAGTAACATTACATATGATTATTTTATATAGAAATAAAATAATAAAATATTGATTTACAAAAATTTATTATAATTGTTTATAGTAAAAGTATAAAAAAAAAATACATTTTCTATTTAACATAATTGCATAAAAAAAGGGTGTTTTAAATAACACCCTTTTAACTAAACTAATGTATATATAATTATTTTTTACCGTCTTGTTGCATAGCTCTCGCTGCAGAACGCGTAAGATTTACACTGCAAACCACAGCACTTTTTGGTTCTTCTATTACAAGGTTTGTAAATTGTAAAGATTCCATTTTAATAGATTGACCTATACCTAATTTTGTAATATCAATTTCTAATACATCAGGTAAATCTTTCAATAAACCTTTTACTTTTATTTTTCGCATTTTAACTTGTAATTTACCCCCTTGTTTTACTCCTTCTGATACACCTACAATATTTACAGGTAATTTTATACTAAATGGTTTATTATCTAATATTTCATAAAAATCAACATGTAATACTTTATCTGTAACAGGATGAAATTGGATGTTTTTAATAATCGCTTTATACGATTTACCATCTATTGATAAATTAACAACATATACTATAGGAGTTATATACACTTTACTAAACGCTATTTCATCTACAGTAAAATGAATGTTTTCTTTACCTCCATATAATACACATGGAATACTTCCGCTCACACGGTTTAATTTTGATTCTGATTTTCCAATTGCAGTTCGCAATTGTCCTTGTAATTCAATACTTTGCATATTACCAATTTTTATGTGCTACTTACAACTGCCGCTGTCCATCACACGGTTAATATTAAAAAAAAGCCCCGAACTATTTTTCGAGGCTGCAAATATAGAGATATTTTTTATTTTTCAAACACTACACTATAAAATTTGAACTAACTGATTCATTTGTATATATTTTTTTAATTGAATCGGCAAAAAATGCAGCACATGATAAAACGGTAACTTTTGATGAAAGATTTTCATGAGGAATTGTATCTGTAATTAACAATTCTTGAATTGCACTATTTTCAATACGTTCCCATGCTGGACCTGAACATACGGCATGAGTTGATAATGCCCGAACACTTGTAGCGCCACGTTCCATTACAAGATTTGCAGCCATAGTAATAGTACCTGCAGTATCTATCATATCATCTACTATTATTACATTTTTACCTTTTACATCACCAATTATTTCCATAGAATCAACCACATTGGCTTTGGTTCTTGTTTTATGACAAATAGCAATATCTGCATTCAAAAATTTAGCATATGATTTTGCACGTTTGGTACCCCCCATATCAGGAGCTGCTATAAGTAAATCAGGTATTTGTAAACTTCGTAAATATGGAACAAATATAGTAGAAGCATATAAGTGATCTACCGGCACATCAAAAAATCCTTGAATTTGTCCAGCATGTAAATCCATGGTTACTACCCTGTCAACTCCTGCAGCTGTTAATAAATTTGCAATTAATTTTGCCCCAATTGACACTCGCGATTTATCTTTTCTATCCTGACGAGCAAATCCGTAATATGGCATAACTGCTGTAACTTGACGTGCCGATGCTCGTTTAGCGGCATCAACCATAAGCAATAATTCCATTAAATTATCTGATGGCTGAAAAGTTGACTGAACAATATATACATCTTTTCCACGAACTGATACATCAAATCGAGGTTCAAACTCTCCATCACTAAAAAATGTAACCGATGAATCACCTAATTCTATTCCGTAATGTGCCACAATTTTTTCGGCAAGGTAACGCGATGCTGTTCCTGTAAAGATTTTAATTTGTTGATTATTTGACATGTATAAAGTATTTTTAACTATTTGTATTTGTTTATTTCACGTTAAAATATCGAGGTAAAACTACTATTTTTTATTAATTGATACACACAAGGTTAAAAAAATATTATTAAAAGATTGTTAACAGTTACTCATATTTAATGTTATTTATCGGAACACTTCCAATGGTGTGCAATCATTTCTAATTCAGCATACCACTGTTCTCCATATTTGCGAATTAATGGTGCTTTAAGAAATTGATATAAAGCTAGCCCTTCATTATTACCTTTATTTACACCATCTTTACAAATATACCAAGTGTCATAATTGAGAGCTTCAAAATCGCGATATTGCTTACAACGTATTGGATATAAATGACATGAAATTGGTTTAGGAATTGAAACTAATCCTTGTTTATATGCTAATTCTATTCCACACAATAATACCCCGTCTTTTTTAACCACAAACGCGCATTCTGCATTATCTACTAAAGTTGTAACTTTTTCTCCTTCACGATCAATATAAAACACCCCTTGTTTTTTTAATATTTCAACATGAACAGAATCTAAAAATGGTAGTATTTGCGGAAGACTTTCAGCCAAAACTTTGGTTTCATCATCGGTCAACGGTGCTCCTGAATCGCCTTCAACACAACAAATACCTTTACACTTTGTAATATCACATATAAATTTTTTTTCTAGTATATCTAAACTGATAAGTGTATTTCCTATTTGTATCATTACGCAATATAAACCTCAATTATTTTTGTTTCACAACTTGTTAGTAATTCTATTTCATATAATGCTGCTGGAATTAAAACTGTTTCTCCTTGTTGTATAGGTATAGTATAATCGGCTCCAAAATCAATAAAAGCTTCTCCTTTTAAACACATATATATTACAAACGAATCAAATTCATAATAGTTTTTACGAATAGGTTTCGAAAAATGCAAAATATTTGTTGTAAAATACTTACACGAAACCAATTCAGAAGTAGGCCCCTGTGTTAATGTATAATGAGTCTTATAGTCTGTATAAGCCTTATAATCTATAACATCAACAGCTAAGTCAACATGTAATTCTCGTGTATTTCCTTGTTCATCGGTTCTGTTAAAATCATAAATTCTATAGGTAATATCAGATGTTTGTTGAATTTCTGCAATCAACAATCCTTTTCCAATAGCATGAATTCTACCTGCAGGCAGAAAAAATACTTCATCATTATGAACAACTTGTTTATGCAACAAATCTTCAATACAATCGTTTTGCACGGCCTCTATAAATTCTTCAGGACTACTATCTTTATCAAAACCTATTATTAATTCCGCATCAGTATCTGCATTTACCACATACCACATTTCTGTTTTTCCATAGGCATTGTGACGTTTTTTTGCAACTTCATCGTCTGGATGAACTTGCACTGACAATACATCGTTTGAATCTAAAAATTTAATTAATAGAGGAAACTCCGGTCCAAATTGTTCATACACTTTACCACCAACAATTTCATCCATATATATCTCTATTATTTCTTGTAGCGAATTCCCTTGCAAAAAACCATTTGCTACAATAGAAATATTATCTTCAACTGCAGAAATTTCCCAACTTTCGCCACACGTATCAGATGGAACATCAACACGTTTTAATAAGGTTTTAAAGCGTGTTCCACCCCAAATTTTATCTTTATAAATATGTTCAAATTTTAAAGGATATAATTCCATTGAAATAAGTATTATATAATTGATATTTACTTTTTAGAGTGACAACAAAAATCTAATGTATGCCCCATTTTATCTTTTTTGGTTTGCATATAAAAATGATTATGCTCATTTACAGGCACTTCTATTGGTATATTTTCAACAATTTCTAAACCATATCCTTCTAACCCGGCACGTTTTGTAGGATTATTAGTCAACAATCGCATTTTACGAATACCAAGTAAGCGCAATATTGTTGCACCAACACCGTAATCACGTTCATCATCTTTAAAACCTAATTCTATATTAGCCTCTACAGTATCTAATCCTTGTTCTTGCAGTTTATATGCTTTTATTTTGTTAAACAAACCAATACCTCTACCTTCTTGATTCATGTACAACACAACACCTTTACCTTCTTTTTGAACTAACCTCATTGCTTCATGCAATTGATGTCCGCAATCGCAGCGTTGACTCATAAAAATATCACCGGTAACACATGATGAATGAACACGAACTAAAACAGCTTCATGTATTTCCCAAGAACCTTTTATAAGAGCAACATGCTCCATTCCTGTAGATAATTGTTTAAATGGAATTAATTCAAAATCACCAAAATCTGTTGGCAACTTCACACGTTCACCCATTTCAACAAGACTTTCTTTATCAATTAAAAATGCAATTAGATCTTTAATTGATACTATTTTTAAACCAAATTTTTTGCTTATTTTCATCAAATCGGGTAATCGAGCCATAGTACCATCTTCATTCATTATCTCTACCAATACACCTCCGGGAGTTAAACCGGCTAATCTTGATAAATCAACGGCAGCTTCGGTATGCCCTGGTCTACGCAATACTCCTCTATTTTTTGCTTTAAGTGGAAATATATGTCCCGGCCTACCCAAATCTTCTGGTTTTGTATTAGGGTCAACTAATGCTTTTATAGTTTTTGCTCTATCATACACCGAAATACCTGTAGTACACCCATGACCTATTAAATCAACAGAAACTGTAAAAGGTGTCTCAAAAGTAGCTGTATTACGCCCAACCATAAGTTTTAAATCCAATTCATCGCACCTATATTCGGGTAATGATGCACATATTAATCCCCTACCATGAGTTGCCATAAAATTAATAATTTCGGGAGTTACAAGTTCTGCAGCACAAATAAAATCGCCTTCGTTTTCTCTATCCTCATTATCCACAACTATTACTATTTTCCCGTTGCGAATATCTTCTATAGCTTCTTCTATTGAATGAAACTTAATTTTGGTTTCGTTTTGTTGGTTGCCACACATTTGAATTTATTCCTTTTAAATATTTAAAAAAACCTAAAAATAACGCCAAGTTCATAGAATAAAAATGGGTTATAAATCGTATAACTTTTATATGAATTGAAAACTTTTGCAACACAAAATCTACCAATGGAATAAACATTAACAATAATTGTATTGTAAAAACATACAAATACAATATACTATCAATAGCTAATACTCCTGACAACACAAAACATATAATAAGGAAGAATGGAGTAAGCCATCGTAATATTTTATGTGATACAAAGCTAAATCCTAATCCGGTAAATATATTGTATGCTAATGATTTAAATGTTTGTAAATTTTGGAAATTACCAATTGATATTCTTACTTTTCGTCTAAATTCTTCATATATTATATTAGAAATATCTTCAAAACAAACAGCTTTAGGTTCAAGAATGGCTTTTTTACCATCTTGTAACACATGCATTGTTATATAAAAATCGTCCATAAAATAATTTTTAGGAACCGGATGATAATATTCTTTACGAATAGAATATACTCCTCCGAATGCACCAATCATAGTTCCCCAAATAACTCCTTCTCTGTATTTAATAGTATTTTCAAATGTTAAATATGTTTTTTCTTGATACGAAATTCCTGTTTTTTTAACATTTGTATTAATTATTAACCCTCCCACCAAAGCTATATCTTCATTTTTATAGTGTTTTACCAATTCATATAGAGTAGTATATTCAAAATACACGTTAGCATCGGTTAATACTATAATACTCCCCTTAGCTTGCTCTGTTAAAGTATTAATAATTTGCGCTTTACCTTGGCGTGTAGTAAAAGCATGTAAATGCAAATTTGAATATTGAGCACAATATGTTTGAATAATACTATTTGTAGCATCGCTTGAATTATCAGAACCTATATGTACATCAAATAAATGATGTGGATAAGAAGTGTTAAAAATGCTTTTGATTTTTTCTTCTATAACCTGTTCTTCATTGTATGCAGCTATTACTATTGATACAAATGGAAGAGTGTCGGCAGCATCATAAATTATTGTATTTTGCTTTTTATATTGAGCTAATACATACAAAATAATCGGAAACAATACATAGCTGTGAAGTATACACAAGCCACAAAACCAAAATATAATTTCAATCAACAGAGCCATGTTTTTTATAAAATTCAATCAATTTTGAAATAATAGTTGTATTATCAAAATTTGACGAAACAAATGTAACTGCATTTTTTTCAATGGCACAACGTAATTCATATTTTTTTATTAATAATACAACCGCATCAATAAATTCTTGTACAGAATCAGCTATACATATTGATTCATTATGGACAGCATGTATACCTTCGGCACCTATTGAAGTT
>JAJUFK010000295.1 GCA_029266015.1 Bacteroidota bacterium | reverse complement strand
TTGTGCTACTTTATAATCCAATGCAAGTTCTGCATACATATGTTTTAACTTGCGATTCTCTTCTTCCAATTCTTTTAATCGCTTTAACTCTGTAGCACTCATACCTTGATATCGTTGTCGCCATTTGTAAAAAGCGGCTTGACTCACGCCATATTCTCGCGTTATTTCGTGTACACTCTTGCCATTTTCAAACTCCTTGAGTATTTTGGCAATATCTTGGGAACTAAATTTTTTTGTTTTCATAATACAGTTTAAAATTAATACTTTTTTTATACTTTTAAAATGTCCGGTTTTTGGGGGAGCTTACAGACTTTAAAATGGTATATTTTAATACAGCTTCGTCTAAAATGATTTTGGATATAATGATGAAATTTGAAGAAATGTATCAAGATGGCAAAGATGTTCTCATTCGTTGGTTTTATCCGGAAGATGATGAGGATATGCAAGAAGCAGGCGAAGAATATGCTGATATGGTAGATGTGCCATTTGAACAAGTTGCAAGTTAAAATAAAAATGAATTATATATTTGAAAGCCCGATTATGTCGGGCTTTTTTTGTGTCTGAACTCTTATTTTTCACCACAAACATGAAGTCTAAAGGTACCAAAAGTTTGAAAGTCCATATACCTTAAAACATAACTTATATCTTAAAATCTCATGTTTTTAACCACAGATTATACAGATTTTTACAGATTCTCTAAAAGGTTTAAAGCGTCTCAAAAGTCTGAAAGTGTCAATGTCCCTATACTGTACACCGTATACCCTCCCTCATAACTTATGCTTCGACGAGTTCACCAACCAACTTAAAACTCAAAACTATCTTACCACAGATTCACAGATTATATAGATTTTTTACCACAAAATTCACCGAATTACTCAAAGTAGCTTTAGCTCAAAACTATTTTTCATAGTATTTCAAAATAAGTTAGACGAGAAAACAGTATCTTTGTAATTTAAAATTTGTTGCATTTTTTATGAAATATTATGTTATAGCAGGCGAAGCATCAGGAGATTTACACGGTGCTAATGTTTTGCGTGAAATTGCACGAAATGATGCTTCGGCTGAATTTAGATTATGGGGTGGAGAACGTATGAGTGATGCAGTACAAACGCCTTTGGTAAAGCATTATAAAACTTACGATTACATGGGAATAGTTGAGGTAATTAAACATCTGCGAACTATACTTAAAAACATAGCATTTTGCAAACAAGATATAGCACAATATAAACCCGATGCTATTCTTTTTATAGATTTTCCGGGGTTTAATTTACGTATAGCTCCGTATGCGAAATCATTGGGAATCAAAACTTTTTATTTTATTTCTCCAACTGTATGGGCATGGAAAGAAAGTAGAGTAAAAACTATACAAGCTTCTGTAGACCATATGTTTGTTGAATTGCCGTTTGTAAAAACGTTTTATGAAACTCGACACAATTATCATGTCGATTTTGTTGGACATCCATTGTTGGATTCTATTCATGCGTTTTCGCCCAAATATACTTATGAGCAGTTCATTCAAAAATTTACATTACCTCAAAAACCAATAATTGCTGTAATGCCCGGAAGCAGAGAATATGAAATTCGTGAAAATTTACTGACAATGCAAGCTATTTCGCATAATTTTAGTGAATATGAATTTGTAATAGCCGGAATGTCAAGGTTTTCAAAAGAATTTTATACAAAATATATAACAGCTTCTAATGTTTCTATAGTGTTTGATGCAACGTATGAACTTTTAAGTAAAGCAGATGCCGCAATAGTAGTTTCCGGAACCGCAACTTTAGAAACCGCTTTGTTTGGAGTGCCACAAGTTATAGTGTATAAAACAAGTCCTATAACATTTTATATTGCAAAAATGGTAGTTAATCTTAATTTTTTAGGATTACCAAATCTTATAATGAATGAGCAGATTGTTCCTGAATTATTGCAAAAAGATATGTATTCTAAGAATTTGAATGCATCATTACACAATGTGTTATTTAGCTCCGAAGTACGAAAACAAATTGCTGAAAAATATGCTGCATTGCGCGAAAAATTAGGAAATGTAGGAGCAGCAAAACGTACTGCAGATTTAATACAAAAATATTTGCATGAATAAATGTGAGGAATATACCTGTTTATGTGAAAGTATATCTATTCACAGATATTCCATTGAGTCATTTAACGAACTTGATGCACAGGGATTAGAAGAATATATTTATACTAAAACCGGAACTCGAATTCCATACACTAAGCTTTTAGAATTGCATACTACACAATTACCCGTATTGCACGAAAAAGAACGACATGCTTTAGCGCAATCATGTGGTTATATTGATTGGAATGCGTATACTGAATATGTTCAAAATCCTCACATTGAGGGTAAACCACAAATATTTAGATTGTTTCTATTTGTTGCAGCTTTTGTGTTGGGAATATTTTGTATTGTTCAAATGTTTCGATTTTTTATTTAATAATATAAAAAAAAGCCCGATTTTTCGGGCTTTTAGTATTGAGTGCATTATAATTTATTTTGCATTTTCGTGAACTTCTCGCATTGCTCTACCCGAAGGGTCTGCATTATTTTTGAATGACGCATCCCATTCTAATGCTATAGCTGTACTGCAAGCTATTGATGGTTCAGAAGGAACACATTTAGCTGCCATATCAGAAGGAAAATGTTCGCTAAATATTGTTCGATAATAATATTCTTCTTTGGTGCGAGGTGGATTAATAGGGAACCGGAATGCTGCATTTTCCATTTCTTTATCGCTTACCATTTCTGATGTTATCTGTTTTAACGTGTCTATCCATGAATATCCAACTCCATCAGAGAATTGTTCTTTTTGTCGCCATGCTACACTTTCGGGTAAGTATGATTCAAAAGCTTTACGTACAACCCATTTTTCCATTCTGCCGTTTCTACATAATTTATCTTCGGGATTTATACGCATAGCAACATCTATAAATTCTTTATCTAAAAATGGAACACGACCTTCAACACCCCATGCTGCAAGTGTTTTGTTAGCTCGCAAACAATCATACATATGAAGTTTACTCAATTTGCGTACAGTTTCTTTGTGTAATTCTTCGGCATTTGGAGCTTTGTGAAAATATAAATATCCACCAAATAATTCATCGGCACCTTCACCTGATAATACCATTTTGATACC
>JAJUFK010000385.1 GCA_029266015.1 Bacteroidota bacterium | reverse complement strand
TCGTGTAACACTTAAACCTAATCCGGTACCTATTGCTGTGCCATCTTCAATCATTCCCGATTTCAATTGGTCTAATTGATTTAATAATGTAGCATGATCTGTAGTTAGAGGACATTGTGTAAAACTTTCACCACTAAATACTACAAGACCTATCCTATCATATGGTCTGTTTGCAATAAATTTAGCTGCTACATCTTTTGATGCTTCAAGTCTATCGGGTTTTAAATCTTGAGCAAGCATACTACTCGATATATCCATCGCCAAAACTATATCAACCCCATACGTGGTGGAGTCTGCAAATGTATCGTATGATACAGGTCTTGCAAGAGCTACAATTATACTAGCAAATGCAAGTATTCTCAATACAAAAGGTATATGCTGAATATACATGTAAAGCGATTGTGAAATTCCCGAAAACGATGAAATAGACGAAACATGCACAGGTACTGCATTTTTTGAATGAGAATATATATACCAAACTACACAAGGGATAAGAATTACTAATCCCCATAAAAAATATTTATGTAGAAAAGCATCAAACTCAAATATATGCAACATACTTTCTATCATTGTTCATTGTATTTATTGTGTTCTATACTTTCTTGTATACAAAATAGTGCTATACCCATATGAATTTCTGTTTGATCAATAGGCGGAATATAGGTTGCAAATTTAACCATATCGGCCTGTTGCAACAATAATTGTAAATTTTGAATTACCGCAATGCTAATTAATCCGGTACGCGATATATCTCGAATTATCTCATCACTGGTGCGTTCAAATAATGGAATATGCAATCGCTCTTCAAAATATTCTCTTACTATATCTGTAATTTCAGTATAATATTCTTTATACAAATGTTGTTTACATAAATCTTTATGCTGCAACTCAGTAAGAAGTCGAATAGCTCGCACATGCGGCAATTCTTGCGGTTCTTTCGCAACAACTATTTGTTTTGGTTTATTAAGTCGTGCTCTTATCATAATCCACAACACAACTATAAGTAGAATAACTCCTAGTACAACAACACCCCACACTATCCATTGTTTATTTCGTTCGAACCAGGTATATTGAGGTGTTTGAATAGGAGCGACATCGCGTATTTCACCTTGCAAATCAACAGTATCTGCCACTACCGATAACCCAATAGTTGGCAACCATATGGTATCTTTGTTGTTATGAATAATTGGACCTATTTGAAATGAATATTCACCGGGAACAAACGAAGTAATACAATATTTACAAATTATCTGAATTGAATCTTTCTGAATTTCAACACTATCATATTCCGGCATAGAACACAATTGTATATTTTTTATAAGTTCTTGGCCATATGCAGGTAAAGTATATTTTGATGATTTTGATTCTGTAAAATGAAGTGTTATATGAGTTCGTTCACCTAACCCTATTCTATTGGTATCAACAGACATCTGAACAGAATATCCTTGAGAAAAAAGAGATATAGGTAAAAACCAAACTACTATAAATAACAAACGCAACTGCTTCATTATCGTTTTTTAAATAAATTCAACAATGGTTTAACATAATCTTTATCACTTTGTACATGCACATAATCAACTCCTGATTTTACAAACACTGATTGTAAATATTGAACTCGTTCAGTATAATTTTGTGCATATATTTTTCTTACTGTTGCATCAGACGTTTGAATCCATGCTTGCGATTGAGATTCTACATCATGAATACGAATAAGCCCTACATCCGGCAAACTCATTTCCATAGCATCATATACCCGTATTGCAATTATATCGTGTTTTCTGTTTGCAATTGATAAAGCATCTATAATAGGATGAGAATCAATA
>JAJUFK010000294.1 GCA_029266015.1 Bacteroidota bacterium | reverse complement strand
ATAGTATGTGTCTTATGGTTTTTATTTACTAAGCAAAGAGTGTATAAAAAAGTATCATTTTTTATAGCTTTAGGTAGTTTGGGATTTGCAATTATTACATATATCAATGCGTCGTATCGTTACAATGAACTTGTAAAAAATCAATATGCTATTGTAATGGAATCGAGTTTGAGAATACTTACCGAACCTAATGAAAATGCAAAAGAATTAGTTGTTGTGCATGGTGGATTACGTGTGAAAATAGAAAAGAAAAATGGAGATTGGGTAAGTATTCGTTTGTCAGATGGTAAAGTTGGTTGGGTTCAACATTTTGCCATAGAAAAAATTTAATTTTAATATCATTTTTTTTATTGTATTTTTTATAGAATAATTGGTATTGCAAACCAATAAAAATGTATTTTTACTTCTTGAAATTTAAAGCAGTGTATGAGGGTTGATAAAGAAAAAATAATTGCAATTCTGCAAGAATATTGGGGCAAAACTAAGTACTATTCAAAAATATTATGGACTTTTTATAGAGCAAAAGATAAGAAATGGTATGAAAAAATACTTCATTGGGGAGCTTTTGTTTTTTCAATTATACTCGTATACATTATTGCTGTCGAAATTAATTTTTTGTGGTTGTTTGGATATACACCTAATTTAAGTGAAATAAATAATCCTAATCAATATGTAGCTTCAGAAGTGTATGCATCAAATGGTAAATTGTTAGGTAAGTTTTTTTACGAAAATCGTACACCGGTTGAATACAAAGACTTATCACCATTACTTATTAAAACGCTTATTGCTACAGAAGATGCTCGTTTTTATCAACATAGTGGAATAGATTTTAGAGCATTGGCTCCGGTTATAATGGATGCTTTAAAAGGTAATCCTAGGGGAGGAAGCACGCTAACACAACAATTAGTTAAAAATTTATTTAAAACTCGAAATAGAAATCATGGTTTATTAGGTAAAATACCATTTCTTAAAATTTTTATAATAAAATCAAAAGAATGGATAGGTGCTTTAAAAATTGAATTGTTCTTTTCAAAAGAAGATATACTAACATCATATTTGAATACGGTAGATTTTGGTAGCAATGCCTATGGGATAAAAACGGCTGCCAAAACGTATTTTAATACTACACCAATGCGTTTACAACCCGAACAATGTGCTGTTTTGGTAGGTATGCTTAAAGCACCAACGGCATATAGCCCTATTTTGAATAAAGAACGTTCATTATCGAGACGAAATGTAGTGTTGGGTATAATGAAACGTGACAATATAATTACAGAAAGAGAATATGAAGATTTAATAAAAAAACCTATAGTGTTGCATTATAATGTAGAAAAAAATGTACATGGTATTGCAAATTATTTTAGAAGGGCTGTTTTTGATTATTTAAAACCGTGGCTCAAAGAAAACGATTTGGATATTTATGCCGATGGTTTAAAAATTTACACAACACTTGATTATAATATGCAGGTATATGCTGAAGAAGCTGTAGCTCAAAATATGAAACGTGTTCAACGTCAATTTGATGCGCATTGGCAAGGGCAAAATCCATGGATTGATAAAAATAAAGTTGAAATACCCAATTTTATTGAAAGTGTGGTAAAAAATTCATGGTTTTACTATAAACTCGATGCTCGTTTCAAAGGTAATCAAGATTCTATACAATACTATTTGCATAAAAAAGAACCTATGAAATTATTTTCATGGAAAGGACCTATAGATACTGTATGTAGTTTTATAGAAGCAACTAATTATTTAAAACGTTTGTTGCATAGTGGATTTGTAGCAATGGATCCCGAAACTGGTGCTATAAAAGCATATGTTGGTGGGATAGATTTTAATTATTTTCAATACGATAATGTAAAATCTATGCGTCAACCCGGTTCTACATTTAAGTCAATAGTGTATGCTACAGCATTAGATAAAGGAATGTCACCATGCGATAGTATACCCGATGTGCCGCAAGTAATTAAATATATTGAGAAAGGAGAGGAAAAAGTATGGATTCCTCAAAATTCGGACAGAACATTTGTTGGTAGAAATGTAGCTCTTAAATATGCGTTTGCACATTCATTAAATACTATTAGTGTGCAACTTACCCAGAAATTTGGAATAGAAACAGTTATTGATTATGCTCATAAATTAGGTATAAAATCACCGTTAGATACAGTTCCTTCAGTATGTCTAGGTTCAAGTGATGTTACATTGTTGGAACTTACAACTTCGTATTGTCCGTTTTTAAACGGGGGATATAGAGTTACGCCTATGTTTGTTACTCGTGTTGAAGACCGTGAGGGCAATGTATTGGTAGAGTTTAAACCGGAAAAAGAGAAAATACTTGGTGAAGAAACAGTATTTTTAATGCAACAAATGTTTTTGGCATCACTTTCAGAACCATATGGTACAACTCAAAATTTGTTTTCGTACGATTTATTCAAATACAAAACAGATTTTGGAGGTAAAACCGGAACTTCATCAAATTATTCCGATGGTTGGTTTGTTGGGGTTTCGCCCAAACTTGTTGCAGGTACTTGGGTAGGTGCTGAGGAACGATGTGTTCATTTTCGTTCGTCGCATTTAGGTGAAGGAGGAAAAACAGCTCTTCCAACGTTTGGGTTGTTTATGGAAAAAGTAATGCGTGATACTGCATATACATATTTGAGAGCTCAATTTCCACGGTATCTTAAAGGACTCAAAGACAGACCATATTCATGTTATACTAAGTATGTACCTCGCGATACTGTTGATTCTGTTGAGGTTGATGAAATGGGTATGGATTCAATTAAAGTAGTTGTTCCGCAGCCTGTTATAAATACATCAAAAGCAGAAGTAAAGCAACCTGAAACACAATCGGTAGAAGCTGTTGAAAATAAGCGACCAAGATTATTTCAACGACGTGAAAAAGAATAGTTTTTGTTTAAAAATATAATTCATGAATTATTCACAGGTTTTACCTCTTCGTAAACGTCATAAATTAGGAGGAATGAAAGAATTGCTTATTTTAGCTCTTCCTATTATAGCCTCTCAATCATGCGAAACTATTATGGTATTTACCGATAGGGTATTTTTATCCAAATTAAGTTCTGAGCAAATGAATGCAGCTACCGGTGGTGGCATTTCATCATTTTTATTATTAACTTTTTTTATAGGACTTATTGGT
>JAJUFK010000403.1 GCA_029266015.1 Bacteroidota bacterium | reverse complement strand
GATGCCTTTAAGGCACGAAAAGAATAAACTCGGTAAACTTCTGTAAATTCATATATTTGTAATTGTTTAATAATTTTGTTGTTTTCATATTCTACATGAATTAATAAATTATATTGTCCGGGTTTTAATTGTGTAAATTGAATTAACCGTGAATCATCAATTGGTATATATGATTTTTGCATACCTTCAAGCATATATTTTATTTCTAATTTATATGGATATTTAATTTTTAATGCATGTAATAACATTGTAATACGAGAATGATTATAAGGTATCTCAATTGTAGAATTAAACGGCACAAAATACATGCTTGAAGTTTGATTTTTATTATCAAATACATCAATTTTTGATATAAGTATTTCTGGTTTTTGTGTATCAGCAACTTCATTTAGTGGATTATAAATAGTAAAACCTTTATTATATCCTATATATATTAAAGAATCTATTTTTTGCAAAGAATTTCTTACAAATGAATTTGAAAACAAGCCATCATTTATAGTATAAATTTTACTGTTATAATTAGAAACATCAAATTTATAAAATCCCTTATCAGTATTAATATACAAAAAATTACCTTCAGTAATTATTGCATTTACAGATACATTTAGTAACTTTTTATCTATTTTTATAATTGATTTCTTTTCTTTATCATAATATTGTAATCCGGTAGAAGTTCCTATCCAAATAGTTCCATTTTTATCTTCACATAAGCTACAAACATCTTTATCCCATAATTCTTTTGAAAAAAATTCTGATTTTTTGTCATGATATTTATAAACACCAAGAGCAGTACCAACCCAAATGGTATTTTTACTATCATACAATAATACATTCCCCCATTTAGGAGTTTGTAAATCATACGGATAATAATTTTTATGAATTATTTTTTTAGTTCTTGTATCAAGTAATTGAATACCGGAACCATGAGTAGCTATCCACAAAGTATCATGTATTAGCAGTAAATGTTTTATATCTTTAAAAACAGGTTGAATTGTTTCAAATTTTCTATCATAACACAATAATCCCCCTCCCCATGTTGCAATCCATATTTTTCCATACCTATCTTCTAAAATACTTAAAACACAATTACTTGTTAAACCATTTTTTGTACTAACAATATGTGATTCTTTATTTTTTGAATCAATGTGTATTATTCCTTCTCCATCAGTTCCTATCCATAACAAATTCTTTGAATCTTTATAAAAACAACTAACATCATATACAAAAGGTATTGTAGTATATGGTATAATTGTTTGATTACAAAAAACTGGATTTTTAGAAATTGAATAAATACCATAGTTATCAGCTCCTATCCATATAGAATTGTGCAAACCTTTATTTATAAATGTTACCGATGGTTTTGTGGGGTTAAATTGTGTTCTCTCTAGTATAATTTCTTTTGACATTTCTGTAGAAAAATCATAATAATACAAACCTCCGTTAATAAATCCTACATAACAACCTTTATTATTATCAAGCATTATTGATGAAGGAATATTTTTATTATTTACTATAATTTGTTTTATCAATGTACCATTCTTT
>JAJUFK010000151.1 GCA_029266015.1 Bacteroidota bacterium | reverse complement strand
TTCTACTAACCCGCAAGTAGCAAGTGTTGATGCAACCGGTAAAGTTAAACCTTTGAGTATTGGAACAACTGTAATATGGGCAATTTCGCAAGCAGATATTACAAAAAAAGATTCAACAGTTGTAGAAGTAGAAGATCAACAAATAGCACCTACTTCAATCATTATTTCTCAAAAACAATTAACATTAGCTCCTTCTTCTGTTCCATTTAAACTATATGCAGAGGTATTACCACTCAATGCAACTAATAAAAATGTTATTTGGCAGGTAATGAATTCAAATGTTGTAGAAATGATTGCTCCGGGTGAATTTATAGCTAAAGCACCGGGTACAACAGAAATTATTGTAACAACCGAAATGGAAACTACCGTAACCAATAATTGTTATGTGGTGGTGCAACCAATTCAAGCTCAAGAAGTTGTCTTATCTCGTAAAGAACTAACTATGCAGTTAGGAAATACTACTCAAATACAGGCATATATTAAACCTTTGCAAACCACATTGAAACAATTGTATTGGACAAGTTCAAATAATTCGGTAGTATCGGTAAATACAAATGGAGATATTTTGGCTGTTGGTGTAGGAACAGCTTATGTATATGCTCAAGCTATTCAAACTGCAGGAGTTAAAGACAGTTGTTTAGTTACGGTGGTGAATGAAGAATTTATTGTACATAAACAATTGCCTTATGCTACAATAACAATTGGTAATCAGCAAAATACGAAATTTACTATAAGCGAGTATATTACCTATAATGGAACTCAATCTGTTAGTTATGAAGCTATATCAACTAATCCATCTGTAGCACGAGCTTTTGTACAAGGCCCTATACTTGGTATTATTCCATATACAGCCGGAGTTACAACTATTATATTACAAGCAAAATCAGCAAGTGGTTTAATGCAAATGGTTCACGCAACTTTTACCATAGAATCAGCCGTATCTACTAATATTTGCAGTTCGTTGCAAATAGATGCAACAATTCAAAATGTATCATGTGCAGGTGGAACCAATGGATATGCTATTGTAAATGCAAGTGGAGGTAAGGCTCCGTATACCTATAAATGGTCAAATTTTAGAACTGATAATGCAATAAAAAATGTTCCTGCCGGGCAATATAGAGTAGTAGTAACCGATGCAAATAATTGTACAAAAGTAGAGGCTATATCTATTACAGAACCTGCTCCAATGCAAATAAATGGTACTATAACTCAACCTACCTGCGGTGAATCAAATGGTGCTGTAACAGTAACTGTAGAAGGAGGAACTGCACCATATACCTATGCATGGGATATCCCAAGTTATATGCCAAATATTATTGGACTTGATGCCGGATTATATTCGGTAATTGTTAAAGATGCTCAAAATTGTGAAGTTAAAAAAACATTTGAGCTTAATAATACAAAAGCGCCTATTATTTTTGTGAAAGACATAACCGAAACAAATTGTAATCCAAATACAGGAGCTATTGATATTGACGTTACCGGTGGAACAGGAGAGTTAGATTACACATGGAGCAATGGTGTAAAAACACAAGATTTAAGTAATGTAGCTGCTGGTAATTATAGTGTTACTGTAACCGATGAAAATTTATGTAAAAGTTCTGCTTATATTACAATTCCTTCAATTCCTTTTGAACAACCAGACATAGCTTTGGTTACTGTAGGTGATACATCAAAATTAAATCTTATAGTTTGGGAAAAAGAACTAACAGAAGCTATCGACTTTTATACTATTTACAGAGAAACTTCAATAGCTGGTGTGTTTGAAAGTATTGGTACACAACCCTATACTGCACCTTCATTGTTTGCTGATCCTTCAGCAATTCCATCAGAACGTTCTTACAGATATAGAATTTCTGCGACTCATAATTGTGGTGGTGAGTCAGCGTTGAGTGCTCAAAAAGCGGAATATAAAACCATAAACTTACAAACTCAAGTTACACCTGATTCAGTTGTGTTTAATTGGGATTCATATGAAGGGTTTGATTTTTATTCATACGTTATTTATAAGAGAGTAAATAAAGATAATGTTGAAATTGCTCGTGTACCTTCTACAAAAAATAGCTATGTATATTATACAAAAGAAGGAGCAACTTCAACTTATTTTGTTGGTATCGAGTTGCCTAAGGCTTTAAATCCTAAAGGTTCTGCAAAAATTGAAAGTGGACCATTTGTTCTTGCTATGAGTAATTTGGCCGAAGCGCAAACAAGTATTGCTGAAATAGCTTTGCAAAAAATGTATGCATATCCTTCAATTGTAAAATCAATGCTTACTATAGTTTTTGATAATCAATCTACAAAAAATAGTGTACAAATTTATACTTTGCAAGGCCTAGAAGTTTATAATAGTTCTATTGTTTCAGATTCTGAAATACGTATTCCTGCAACTGTGTTAACATCAGGAATGTATGTAGTAAAAATTACAAGCAATGGTAAACAAACGTTGCAATCTATTGTTGTAGAATAAGTATAGGTATATTAAACAATACATGTTACACAAAAAAAGGGCTGTTTTTTCAGCCCTTTTTTTATTAGTATCGTTTTCTGCCGCCACCGTCGCTATTTTTGTTACGTCGTCCGCTTGATTTAAAACCTCTTTCGTAACTGTTTGAACGGTCTCGTCTATCAGAACCTCCGCGGTCACGTCTGTCTGTATCGCGGGAATATTTACTTGTATAGTTGTCGCCTTTTATAAAATCATTTTTGCTTCCGCGAGCTGCTTTACCTGTAGGAGCTTGTGCTATTTCTACAGAAATTGGTCTGCCTTGATACGTTGCATGAGCAAATGAACTTAAAATTTTACTCGTATATTTTGAATCAACTTCAAAAAATGAAAAAGATTTTAGAATATCTATAGCACCATATTGAATGTCTCTATCATTAGCATGTTCATTCAATAATTTTAGCATTTTGCTTTTATCTAAATCTTCTTTTTTACCTACATTTATAAAGAATCGAGTATAATTACTTCTATCTACATCTTCAAATCTCCGTTCTCTGCGTTCTCCTCGTTCAACACGGTCTTTACGTTCTTCGCCAGTATTTCCTTTATCGCGGTCGCGACGATTACGTCCATCACGGTCACGTTCTCTGCCACTTTCACGTGAAGAATCAACATTTATATCGGGTGCATTTTCATAGTATTCAAGTATTCTATTAAATTCGTACGATACAAAATGTTGAATAATTTCTTCTTTTGACATATCGGCAAAAGCATTGTTTATAGATTTCATAAATGAACCTATTTTTTCTTCATTTACTTCTACAGATTTTATTTTTTCAATTAAATCAAGAATTTTAATATTACAAATTTCTTTACCATCAGGTACTTGTTTAATTTCAAATGTTTTTTTAATAAGGCGTTCTATTTGTTTTAATTTACCTTTTTCTTTTAGGTTTAAAATAGCAATTGATATACCTTCTTTACCTGCTCTACCGGTTCTGCCGCTCCGGTGTGTATATGTTTCAATATCGTCAGGTATTGAAAAATTAATTACATGAGATAAATTTTGTACATCAAGCCCACGAGCAGCAACGTCTGTAGCTACTAATATTTGGAGATTTTTATTCCGAAATTTCTTCATTACATAATCGCGTTGGGCTTGCGATAAATCGCCATGTAAAGCATCGGCATTATAACCGTCACTCATTAATTTATCTGCTATATCTTTTGTTTCTTGACGAGTTCTGCAAAAAACAATACCATATATATCAGGATAGTAATCCGCTAATCGTTTAAGAGCTACATAGCGATCTTTGGAATGAACTATATATGCATGATGCGAAACAGTTTCGGCTCCCGAATTTTTTGTGCCTATGGTAATTTCTTCGGGGTTTATCATATAATTGTTTGCAATTCTTCGTACTTCTTGCGGCATAGTAGCTGAAAATAGTAAGGTTTGTTTGTTTTCAGGAGTTTGTTCCAATATGGTGTCTATATCTTCTTGAAAACCCATGTTCAGCATTTCGTCTGCTTCATCAAGAACTAAATATGAAACCTGTGAGAGATTTACTTTGCCTCTATTAATTATATCTACTAATCTTCCGGGGGTAGCTACAATTATATGAACACCACGACGGAGCCATGTTAATTGGTCATTGATGCTTGCTCCTCCATATACAGCTAATGTGTTGAGTGGCAAATATTTCCCAAAGTTTTTTAAATCACGTTCTATTTGTAAACAAAGTTCACGAGTAGGACAAATAATAAGAGCCTGTGGAGTAGAATTACTCAGGTCTATTTTTGAAATAATTGGTAGTCCGAATGCTGCTGTTTTTCCGGTACCTGTCTGTGCTAACGCAATTAAATCGCGTTTGTTTGCAAGCAAAAAAGGGATAGCTTGACTTTGAATTTCTGTTGGGCGTTCAAATCCCATTTCTTTAATAGCTTGTTGCACTTCTGGCAACAAATTGCTATTTTCAAATAATTCCATACAATATTGATTTGTTAATTTATTACTTATATATCGCAGTGTTACCTGCAAAATCTAACGGTAAAGGAATTACAAATGCAATAAGCGAAATTATGCGAAAAAATATGCCGGATATTTTTTGTTTGATGTAATGCCTTTTAAAACTTTCTCTTATGAAAGTGCCGCAACGATTTTTGATTCTATTTCTTTAGTTAGTTCGGGATTGTCTTTTAATAATTGTTTTAGTGTATCACGACCTTGTCCAAGTTTAGTTTCTCCATAACTAAACCATGAGCCGCTTTTTTTTATAATATCTAATTCTACCCCTAAATCTATAATTTCTCCAATTTTTGATATTCCTTCACCAAAAATCATATCAAATTCGGCACTTCTAAAAGGAGGGGCAACTTTATTTTTTACAATTTTTACACGTGTTCTATTACCTTGCACGTTATCTCCGTCTTTAATTTGACCAATTTTACGAACATCTATTCGAACTGAAGCATAAAATTTAAGAGCATTACCACCGGTAGTAGTTTCGGGATTTCCGAACATCACACCAATTTTATCGCGTAGTTGGTTTATAAATATTACGGTAGTACTTGTTTTATTAATAGTAGCGGTAAGTTTACGTAATGCTTGCGACATTAAACGAGCTTGTAAGCCCATTTTAGAATCACCCATATCTCCTTCAATTTCTGATTTTGGGGTAAGTGCAGCAACAGAGTCTACTACTATAATATCAATTGCTCCCGAACGTATCAAGTGGTCGGTAATTTCAAGTGCTTGTTCGCCATTGTCAGGTTGTGAAATTAATAAATTTTCTAAATCTACCCCTAATTTTTCGGCATAAAATCGGTCGAATGCATGTTCAGCATCTATAAAAGCAGCAACACCGCCATTTTTTTGACTTTCTGCTATAGCATGTATTGCTAAAGTTGTTTTACCAGACGATTCAGGTCCATAAATTTCAATAATTCGTCCACGCGGATATCCGCCAACACCTAGTGCTAAATCTATTCCAATAGATCCTGAAGGAATTACGGCAACATCTTCAACTGCATGGTCACCCATTTTCATTATGGTGCCTTTACCATAGGTTTTATCTATTTTATCTAATGTAAGTTGTAGAGCTTTAAGCTTTTCTTGTTGAATAGATTTATCTTGTGCCATGTGCTGTATTCATTTATTTTTTGCAAATGTATTCAAATAAATGAAATTTTTAGATATAAGAGTAAAAAAAACTTTATTCTAATTCTTTTAATATCTGTTCAGTATGATTTTTTGTATTTACTTTTGTAAAAATAGCAGAAATTATTCCTTGTTCGTTTATGACATAGGTAGTGCGCAAAACTCCTTCATATGATTTGCCGTACATTTTCTTTTCGCCCCACGCATTATATGCTTTTAATATGGTTTTATCGGTATCGGCTATAAGGTTGAATTGTAAATTATATTTTGCAATAAATGAACAATGAGATTGAATTGAATCGGGGCTCACTCCAATTATTACAAATCCTTTTTTTGAAAGCATCTCAAAGTTTGCATTTAAGTTGTTTGCTTCTACTGTACAACCCGGTGTGTTATCTTTTGGATAAAAATATAGAATTATTTTTTTACCTGCATAATCCTGTAAACGAATAATTTCGTTGTGCTGATTTATGCCTGAAAAATCAGGAGCTTGTTGTCCAACAGAAAGAGTGCCCATATGAAAAAAATCAAATATTTACTATTACAAAGGTATAACTACT
>JAJUFK010000387.1 GCA_029266015.1 Bacteroidota bacterium | reverse complement strand
ATTTTCCTGTGCTGCTTCAAATATTTAATAAATAAGAAATATAAAAGTGTATAAAATTATTTGGTATAATGTGTGATTAAAAAAAATAATGTACTTTTATTTTATAAAACTAATTAAAACATTTCTGCAATGAAAAAAGCGTTAAAAATTATTGGTATTTTTTTGGTAGTGTTGTTGTTAGTACTTGTGATTACTCCATATGCGTTTCGTGGTAAATTAATGGAACTTACAAAGCAGGAAATTAATAAATCACTTACGGCTAAGGTTGATTTTAAAGGATTTGGAGTAAGTATTTTAAAGAATTTTCCTGATTTAACAGTTACAATTAAACAATTAGAAATAGTAGGAACTGAACAATTTTCTAATGATACTCTTATTGCTGTTGAGAAACTTCTTGCAACAGTTGACATTATGAGTGTTATTTCCGGTGATTCAATTGGTGTAAAACAAATTGAAATTGTAAAACCTCGAATTCATGCACTTATTGCGGCAGATAGTAGTGCAAATTATGATATTGTAAAAAGTAGCGATACTGATACGGTTTCAGAAGTTGATACAAGTACCACAAAATTTTTTATGCAATTAGACAAAATATCTATAATAGATGCATTTATTTATTATGGAGATATTCCGGGTAATATGTCGGCTACTCTTGATGGGATGAATATGGAATTGAATGGTAATTTTACCGAAACTACAACTCTTATTAAAACTGTTATATCTGTTGCAAAATTATCATATACTATGGATGGTATATCATATTTAAAAAATGTGAATTGTAAATTAAATGCCAATATTGATGCCAATTTTGAGGCATTTAAGTTTTCACTTAAAGATAATACAATGAGTTTAAATGATTTGGATTTGGAATATAACGGGTGGCTTGCTATGCCCGGTGATGATATTGAGATGGATTTTACGTGCAAAACATTGAAAACAGATTTTAAAAATATTTTATCACTTGTGCCGGGTGTATATATGGAAGGATTTGAAAATATTAAAACTTCCGGAAAATTGGCTCTTGAAGCTTCATTAAAAGGGGTGTATAGTGAAAACCCCGAAACATATCCGTCATTTAATATTGGTTTGTTGGTAGAAAATGGCATGTTTCAATATCCCGATTTGCCTAAATCTGTTGACAATATTAATATAGATTTACGAGTTTCAAATCCCTCAAATAACTTGGATAGTACCGTTGTAGATTTAAAGAAATTTTCTATGAAATTTGCTCAGAATCCATTTTCTCTAACATTTTTCATGAAAACTCCTATGTCTGACCCATTTATGAAAGCAGATGTTTCGGGTACTATTGATTTGGAATCCATGAAAGATTTTATACCTCTTGATTCTACAACTATAAAAGGTGTAATACAACCACAATTACAATTTGCGGCTAAACTTTCTGATGTTGAAAAAGAGAATTATGCTGCAATTACTGCACTCGGAAAACTTGTTGTTGCAAATTTTTATTATAAAGACGCAGATGTGCCAACCGGTGTTGCCGTTTCTAATATGACTATGAATTTTTCTCCGCAATTTGTTGATATGCAACAATGTAATGTTGTAATGGGTAAAAGTGATATGTCATTGACCGGAAAACTTGAAAATGTAATAGCATATGTTATGTCAAATCAAACTATTAAAGGTACTTTAACATTGAAATCACAATATTTTGATGCAAACGAAATTATGGGCGAAGATTCAAGTTCAGCTAGTGATACAACAACCAGCGATGAACCTTATGAAATTATTGAAGTCCCCGGAAATATTGATTTTGT
>JAJUFK010000075.1 GCA_029266015.1 Bacteroidota bacterium | reverse complement strand
CGCTGCTTGTATAAGCCATGATATGCCACCTTGTTCTATATGTAATGATGTTTGTGCAACAAACAGTGGTGCAATGGCAAGTACTAGAAATCCTAAACTAAGTAAAAGTATACCCCAAGCAAATTTAATAGGAGTTGAAGGTTCTTTTTTCTTTGATGCTAACCATAACCACAGTATGGTAAATGGGCTGGCAAATATGATAATAAATAACGGATTAACCGATTGAAATAATGATGCAGGTATTTGCCATGAAAAAAGATTACGGTCAACATTTTCGTTAGCAAATAACGTTAGAGATGAACCGGCTTGTTCAAAAAACGCCCAAAATAAAGTAGTAAATAAGAGTAATATGAGAATGACAAATAAACGTTCGCGTTCTATTTTTGGACTGCGCATTGCTAAAACTATTATAATGCCAAACACCAATAACGAAAATGGTGTAAGAACATAGGTCATAAGTTCGTAATGTTTCACCATAAGAGCAAAAAGAGCTAAAGAAACAAAACTTACAATATATATCATATATTCTGTTGAAATTCCTAAAAATAATGGTTTTTGTAATTTTTCTTGTGAAGGTGGTTCTCCAACAGGTTTTATTTCTTGTGTTACTAAATATGATGTTTCGGTTTCTATTACTTTATCATGAATGTTGAGCCAATGTTTCCATCGTAAAAATATAAATAGGCCGGCAATCATTCCAAATCCGGCTATTCCAAAACCATATTTCCATCCATATAATTCTCCAATGGTTCCACATACAAGCGGAGATAAGAATGCGCCTAAATTTACTCCCATATAAAATATGGTAAATCCCCCATCACGTCTTGGGTCATTTTGTTCGTACAATTCACCAACAATTGAAGAAATATTAGGTTTAAAAAAACCATTTCCCAATATTAAAAATGAAAGTGCAATATAGAGCCAAAATTCTGTTTCTATTGCCATGGCAAAATGTCCTATAGCCATAAGAATTGCACCCCATATTACTGCCTTTTTATGACCTAAAAATTTATCGGCTATCAAACCGCCTAAAAAAGGAGTAGCATATACCAATGCACCATATGCGGCATATATGCCAAACGCAGTTGCTTTTTTTTCGGGTTCTTGTAAATGTTTAAATAATTGAAGAGTTAAATATAAGGTAAGTAACGCCCGCATGCCGTAGAAACTAAATCGTTCCCACATTTCTGTAAAGAATAGTATAACTAAGGCTTTAGGGTGTTTATACATAGTTTTTTAATTTAGTCTTCTACTGAATTATACAGTTTTATTTGGTTCGATAAAATTTTGGTAAAACCTTTAACGTCTTCACCCGAGAATGCCGTATTCATTTCGCCATATTGAGCAAATTTAGCTTGCATCATATCATATTTTGATTCTATACCAATAATATCAAAATTGTACGGATATAGTTTTATAAACACTTTACCGCATATATGTTTTTGAGTATCTTCTAAAAATTTCTCAATATTACGCATTACCGGTTCTTGATATTGAGCTTCATGGAGCAACATACCATACCAATTGGCTAATTGTTCTTTCCAATACAGTTGCCATTTGGTTAAATTATGTTTTTCTAATTGATGATGCGCTTTTATAATAATCATAGGAGCCGCAGCTTCGAATGCTACACGACCTTTTATACCAATAATTGTGTCGCCTACATGCATTCCTCTTCCTATTGCATATTTTGAAGCAATTTCGTTTAGTTTTTGAATTACATCAAGTGGGTCTTTGTATATTACTCCTTGTAATGCAATTACTTCACCTTTGTCAAATTCAAGTTCTAATGTAGTCGGTTCTGTTGCTTCCAATTGCGATGGATATGCCGATTCCGGGATAGTAAGTGCAGAATTGAGTGTTTCTTTTCCTCCAATACTTGTACCCCATAAACCTTGATTTATTGAATATTCAGCTTTTTTAAAGTCGAATTCAATACCATTATCTTTTAAATATTGTATTTCATATTCGCGAGTTAATTTTTCATCGCGAACAGGAGTTAATATTTCAATATCAGGACAAATTACCTGAAAAGCCAAGTCAAATCGTACTTGATCATTACCTGCACCGGTACTTCCATGTATAATATATGAAGCTTCTACATCACGTGCATATTTGGCTAAGGCCATAGCTTGAAAGATACGTTCAGAACTAACCGAAAGAGGATATGTATTGTTTTTGAGAATATTACCATATATCATATAACGAATACATTTTTTATAATATTCTTGAGATATATCAATACATACATGTTTTGAAACGCCAAGAGCATGAGCTTTGTGTTCAATATCTTTTAATTCTTGTTCGCTAAAACCTCCGGTATTGATAATTACCGAATGTATATTTAATCCTTTCTCTTTGCTGTAAAATTTTGCACAATATGAGGTATCTAAACCTCCACTAAATGCTAATACTGCTATTTTTGACATTATTCTTTGATTATAAATTTTTTGTGTGGCAAATATACTTTTTTTGTAAGAGTTTTTGAGAAAAAATAAAATAATTTCCCACTATTTTGAGAAGTTACCAGCATATGTTTAGAAAAAATACTAATGTTGTAAAATTATAAATAATGTTTCATATACATCATTGTCTATAATTTTAATAACATACACTCCATCAGGAAATGTTGAGATATCGATATATTCGTTTGATAAATTTTCTGTTAAAAATAAGGTTTCACCTGTTAATGTTTGTAATTCAATGCGTTTACCTTGTGAATTTAAAATATACACTACTCCTTTTGAAGGATTAGGGTAAGCTGTATATATCACATTAGGAACAGAATCTGCAATAGTAGGCACAAGAAGTTCTTGAATTATATCTTGTGCTGCATAATATAATTTATTCCCGGGTTGTGTTGCTGTAATATAACAGTTACCATGTCGTTTCGGATAAATTTTACCATTTTTAATTTCAGCAATACTTGTGTCGGATGAAACAAGAGAAACAGGTAATCCTGATGAAGCGTATACTGTCGGAATTATTACTGTATCTCCTATATTCATATGTATAGGGTCAAAGTGTATAGTTTGATTTGCTTTATCAATTACAATAGTTTCTGATTTTATAATAGGATGATATATTTCATTGCCTAATTGCTGTATAGTCAATTCACATTGACCTACTCCAACTGCTATTAATTCACTGTTTTTAATTTTTGCAATAGTAGTATCTGATGATTCATATAGCAATTCTAATCCAACGGTAGAATATTTTGGTAATTTAGAATAGGTATTTTTATAATGTAATAAAGGTATATTATCAATTGCTATATCTTAATAAGCTCTATCTATGTGTAGTAAATATGTTTTAATAATTGGTTCATACAAAGAATTCCCTTCTTGCCATGCTATTAATTCTGTATTACCTGAAGATTTAATAAGCAATTTACCGTCAACAATTTCTGCAATGTCAGGATTAGTAATTTCATATGATATTGGTAATTGTTTTGTTGAATAAGGTGGAAGTGAAATATCATTTTGACCATATCGTAATGATTGTAATGGAGGTAATAGTAGATTTTGTTTTGCTTTGTTTACTCGTATAGTTTGAGTTTGCGGTGCTGCTTCATGGAAGTCGTTGTTTCCGTCTTGATATGCTTTAATCTCACATTCGCCAACGCCAACAAATTCAAATACATTGTTGGTTATTTTTACTATAGACGGATTGGTAGATTCAAATCGAACAGGTAATCCGGAAGTTGCATTAGCAAAAGGAGTATAAGGCACTTGTTCATATGTGAAATCGTTCATGAATTCAAGAAAAATAGATTGAGATTTTTTGCCAATTGCAGGATTTATTACAATTGAAAATTGATAATAATCGGCATCTTCCAGTGAATTTGGTTTTTTGTAAGCATCACTATATAATACTATATAACTTGTGTCGCTGGTTTCAATGGTAGAAGGATATCCTAACATACGGAATGTATTGGGAAAACCGCGTTGTATAAAATTATATGAATTGTATTCTAATGGGTTTGATATTATTTTATCAACATCTTCAAAATAAACCCATACTCCTGAATTAAAATTATTTATATCATAACTTGCACCTCTTCTATCTGTTACGACTATTAATGCTTTATTGAATCCTTCATTATACATTATAGTTGGGGCAGGACAGAAAAACCCGTTTGCTATATTTGTTGGTGTTGGTTCTGACCAAGTTTTACCAAAATCATACGATATTACTTGGTGAATAGGACGGTTTTCTACTCTAAATAAACCAATTACTTTTCCACCACCAAGTGAGGCAAAATATGGTTCGTTTATTTGTAAATGAGCGCTGTCTCTATAGTCCCATTTATAATAAATACTATCCCAAGAATATCCGTCAATACTATATCGTAAGTCAATATATGAATTAGCATATGTTGAAGCAAAATATCCCGGTTTACCATCTATTTTAAATACATTCATAAAACAACCCGAAGGGCCAATTTGTTGTAAATATATACGTGATGACCATGTTTCTCCATTATCAGTACTTATTATCATATCACTGTCAACATTTACGCCGTTCCATGTGTCGTAACAGTTATAACGTCTAAAAAAAGCAATAATATCACCATTGTCAAGTCTATAAGCGGTTGAAAAGCGATTGTCATATTGATCGTTATAAATTACTTCAGGCGCACTCCATGTTTTGCCATTGTCTTTTGAAATACGTTTACCAATTCCACCATTGTTGCCAACATGATTCCCAAAATAACCGGGGTCTATTCTGAATAAATGTAAAATATCATTATTGGGTAATCGAATCAATGAACCTTCAAATGTGTGGTCAGGACCAACTAAACTTGGAAAATTTGGTGTTAAATAAAAATCGAATAAATGATTATATGAAGGAGGAGGAGGAAATTGTCCATATCCTACGATAGGGATACAGAAAAGTAATATATAACATAAAATTCGTCTTATTTTCCTCATAGTTATATTATTTAATGTAAATATACAAAAAAAATACTCACTAATTTCAAAATATGATGTAAATAAATTTATTTTATGATATACATTGAAAAATATTATTTATCACATGTTAATCATTTTTTTTCTTCCGGGTCGTAAATCATACCCGTACATAAACAAATTTTACGTTCCATTCGTTGAAGAATATCATAGTTAGCACATGATTCGCAACCTTTCCAAAACGCATCATCATCGGTTAGTTTGGCATAACTTACCGGTCTATATCCTAAATCACTATTAATTTTCATTACCGATTCACTTGTTGTGAGTCCAAAAAGTTTTGCATGTGGAAATAAATCACGTGATAAATGAAATGCTTCTTGTTTTATCCGTTTTGCTAATCCTGCACCTCTATATTTTGGTGCTACTATTAATCCGGAATTTGCTACAAATTTACCATGTTGCCATGTTTCTATGTAACAAAATCCTGCAACTTCATGTTCTGCTAAAGCAATTACAGCTTTACCTTCGCGCATTTTGTTTATTATATAATTGGGGGCACGTTGAGCCAATCCGGCATCTTTTTCTTTTGAAGCCTGATAAATTAAATCTGAAATTGCTTGAGCATATTGTTCGTGTTCTGATGTGGCACGTATTACTTTAATATTTGTCATACTATAGTTATTTTTTGCAAAAATGATAAAAAATATAATGGTTAATTTTTTTTCTTATTCAATTAATTTGTTGATTTATACTTTTGTGAATTTCTGTCTGTAATTCTTTAAAAAATTCTTATATTTCATAATTTAGAACGAAATTATAATTTAATGATTACAAATTGACACATACTACAACGAATATTATTTTTTCTTTCCCGTAAATTCAGCTATGCCATCTTCATTAATAATCCATATATCAGTATAATTTTGATTATCTTCATTTTTGCAGGTAGAAATGATATGTTTTTTTTGAGAGTCAAGACTAATATTACTAAATGATTCACACATAGCTTTAGTATTAGTTGGAAAATATATGCGATTAAATTCTTTTGTGTGAGGATTATATATAAATAAATGATAGATAGTATTGCCTGCTTGCGGATATGATATTGAAAAATCTTTATTACCATCAAAGTTATAATCAGAAACTTGAAACGATATTATATTGTCGGTTTCTATAAAATTATAGTTTGTAATTAATTGAATAGAATCATTCTGATTGTTGAAAATTTCAATAGACATAAAGTTATCCGGCGATTCAATCATAACTTTTCGTTGTGAATTTACCGCAAATTTTTGACTAAATTGAGCATGAGCAATGGTGCCTAAAAATACCCCTGCAATACAAAAAACAATTCTATACAATGGTTTATACATATACTATAAAACTTGACGAATTGCTACTAATTTTCGTAATAATCCTTCTAATAAATCTAATTGCAACATATTGCTTCCATCAGATTTTGCTTGAGCCGGAAATGGATGTGTTTCAATAAATAAACCGTCAACTCCTACAGCAACACCTGCTTTTGCAATTGTTTCTATTAATTGCGGTTTTCCTCCGGAAACTCCCGAACTTTGATTTGGTTGCTGAAGAGAATGGGTTATATCTAATACTACCGGGAACCCATGTGATTGCATTTCGGGTATATTTCTGTAATCTACAATTAAATCATGATAGCCAAACATTGTTCCTCTATCTGTTAAGAGTATGTGTGAATTACCTGAATCTACAACTTTTTGAGCAGCCCATTTCATAGATTCTGCCGATACAAATTGCCCCTTTTTTATATTTACACATTTTCCTGTTTTTGCTGCAGCAACCAATATATCGGTTTGTCGGCACAAAAATGCAGGTATTTGTAAAACATCAACATACGCAGCAGCTATTGAGGCTTCCTCTGCAGAATGAATATCAGTAACTACCGGTATGTGCAATTCATTTCTGATTTTTTCTAATATAGATAAAGCTTTTTCATCGCCTATACCGGTAAATGAATCAATTCTTGATCTGTTTGCTTTGCGATACGAACCTTTGAAAATATAAGGTATTTCCAGTTTTTCGCAGATTTGTTTAATTTTTTCGGCTATTTGCATTGCCATACCTTCGCCTTCTATAATGCAAGGACCTGCCATAAGAAAAAAATTATGTGATTCATAGCTTTGAATCAAAGGTATGCTTGATATAAGAGCATTTGTTTTCATTATTATAATACTATAAGTTATTTTTTCTTTTTGCGTTTTGAATCTATGTATTCAATTTCTTTTAAAATTTCTTGCAATGGTGTATTTGTGTCAATAGATTGTAAAATTGTTTGTTTGTATATTTGTTTATCTATGTCAATTACGGTAATTTTTTTTGATATAAATTCTTCAATGTGGGTTAATAATTCTTTTTCTGATTCGCTACAAAACGAAATTGAAGACCCACGCTTAGTACCTCTTCCTGTTCTGCCTATACGATGTACGTAATTTTCAGCATCTTCAGGCATATCGTAATTTATAACATAATCAATATTTGGAATATCAATACCACGTGCCGAAATATCGGTTGCTATAAGAATTTGTATAGTGCCTGCAGCAAATTCTTTCATTATGTGATTCCGTTCTTTTTGGGGTTTGTCACCATGAATTGTTTCTGTGTGTATTTGAACTCTTGCCATTGCTGCTTTTACTCGTTCTGCCCGTACTTTTGTTCTAACAAATATCAATATTTTATTTTCTTGATGTTCTTTTATAAATTGTTCAAGAAAAAAACGTTTATCATCCATTTCAATAAATGCTACATAATGATCTACATTTTTTGAAACAGGGTCTTTGGGGGATATTTGAATACGTACGGGTTTATGTACAAGAGAATATGCTAAATCTTTAATTTGAGGTGTGATAGTAGCCGAAAAAAATAAAGTTTGCCTATATCGTGGTATATGTCGCAACAGTTGTTTAATATCTTCAATAAAACCTAAATCAAGCATATGGTCAGCTTCGTCAACTACCAAAATTTTTAATTGTTGTAATGACACGTATCCTTGACTTATTAAATCAAATAATCGTCCCGGTGTTGCTACCAATATACTAACACCTTTTGTAAGCACTGCAATCTGAGGGTCTTGTTCTACTCCACCAAACAACCCTAATGTTTTTATAGTTGTGTTTTTTGCCAATGTATTGCATACTCGTGCAGTCTGAATTACAAGTTCACGAGTTGGTTCCATTATTACGCATTGAATATGGGGTTGACGAGATTTTCGAGTTCTGTTATGTAAAATTTCAATTATTGGAATTACAAAAGCTGCCGTTTTTCCGGTTCCTGTTTGTGCTATAGCCAAAACATCTTCTCCTTGTAATATTGAAGGAATAGCTTTGTATTGAATATCTGTTGGTTTTTTATATCCTAATTCTTCTAAGTTTTGTTTGATTTCGTTGCAAAATGTATAATCTTGAAATTTCATAGTATCGTTTAATTGTATGCAAAAGTAACTTGTTTTTTATATCTTTGCAATAGAATATCTCTAATAACGTTGTGTAACATTAAATTGTATAAAAATTGGTTTCATATTTAAGAAAATAAACCATAGAAACAATAAAATAATGCATACGGTATAATTATTCTTTTGAATATTAAAAATGTATAATCAAATGAGAAAAATTGTATTTTTAATTTTTGTAAGTCTGTTTTCAATACAGAGTATTGCTCAACAATCAAAAGATTCACTTATTAATTATATGGATATAACCGGTAAAAAGCAAGGATACTGGTGTAAACGAGATGCGGCCGGAAACAAAGTATTTGAAGGTACTTTTAAAAATGATGTACCTATTGGAGAATTCAAAAAATATCATCCCAACGGAAAGGTTAAATACCTTATGTACTATAATCCAAATAATCAAAATGATGTTCAGGTAACTATGTACGATATAACCGGTGAATTAGCTGCCAAAGGTTTCTACTATAATAAATTAAAACATGGCACATGGCAATATTTTGGTCAACAAGAAAAGTTATTGATGGAAGAACAGTATAATATGGGTAAATTGGATGGAGCATCTACAATATATTGGCAAATAGGTCAAAATTTGCCAGCAGAAGTTAAACATTGGAAAGATAGTGTAAAACATGGTGATTGGTTTTGGTTTTATGAAACAGGTCAAATGCGTATGAAGGCTCATTACACAAATGGTAAAATGGATGGTCCTTTTATAGTGTACTTTTTTGACGGAAAAGTTCATGTGCAAGGAGCGTATGTAAATGATTACAGACATGGGGTGTGGAATTATTATAATGAAGATGGAACAAGCAGAGCTGTATTAGAATATAATATGGGTAAATTAATAAATGAAGATGAGGTTGCTCGCAGAGAAACAAAAATGCTTCAAGAAAAATTAAAAGGTATACCTACATACAAAGAACCTGATATGACTGACCCCAATAATTTTATAGATAATTCAAAATCATCGGTTCCATTTGATCCGGAAGATCCTCAAAATTTTATAGATAACCCCGAAGCTTATATTTTTAAATCGCAAATGCCCGAAGAACAAGCTTCAGATAAAAAAAGTAAAAAGAAATCGGAGAAAAGCAAAAAATAATTTGTAACTAAAAAAAAATGTATATCTTTGCAACCCAAAATTAAAAGAAATAGGTACGTTTAAAATATAAATAGATGAAAAAAGGTATACATCCAGAGAATTATAGATTAGTAGCTTTTAAGGATATGTCCAACGATGATGTTTTTCTTACCAAGTCTACAGCGGATACGAAAGAGACTATTGAAGTTGACGGTGTTGAATATCCTGTAGTTAAATTGGAGATTTCAAGATCATCGCATCCTTTCTATACTGGGAAATCAAAACTTGTGGATACTGCAGGTCGTATTGATAAGTTCAAGAACAAGTATTCAAAATTCAAAAAATAAGAAAAATAAATTTAATTATTTTTTTACACCTCTGATATAATATATTCAGAGGTTTTTTGTTTTTAGGAGTAAAAGAATTGCACTTAATCGTAAAACAGATTTTTAGGTCGGATTTCTTTTTTAGTTTCTATACTTAGATTTTAATTTTATCGATAAAAAACACCAACGATGAACTATATCCTTTTTGATGGTCCAGTACGGAATTCATTATTGCCCTTCACCTATACACGTCCGGTTGCGGATATTCGTATTGGTATCTTAACCATTAGAGAAAAATGGGAGAAATTCTTG
>JAJUFK010000258.1 GCA_029266015.1 Bacteroidota bacterium | reverse complement strand
TTCTACTTCGTAAAAACGAGGTAGTAAATGAGCTATTGTTGTTTTACCAGAACCCGATTGACCAACTAATGCAACAGATTTTCCTTTTTCTAAAGTTATAGATATATTTTGTAATACAGTTCGTTCCGGAGTATATGAAAAAGTTACATTATTAAATTCAATTTTTTCTTTAAAAGTAGATATAGATTTTGCTGTAGGTGAATCTATTATTTGTATTTCGGCATGTAGAATTTTTTCAATTCGTTCTATACTTGCAGCTCCACGTTTGATACCATAAAATGAATTTGTAAATGCTTTTGCCGGACTTACAATTTGTGTAAATGCCAATAAAAAGGCTATAAATCCTTCTGCCGACATTGAACCATCATTTTGTAATACAAGTGAACCACCATAAAATATTGCAAAAGAAAGAGTTATGATAATTAAAAATTCAGTGATAGGGTGGGCTAATGCATGTTTTCTATTTGCATTATTCATTGTTTTGTAATATTCATAATTGTTTCTTTTGAATTTATCTTGCATATAGCCAATTCCATTAAATACCTTAATAACTTTAAGACCTGATAATGTTTCGTCAATAAATACTAAGATATCACCTTGTAAATGTTGAGCTTTGTGTAATGCTTTTTTTAAATTTTTTCCAATTCTACCGGTAATTATAGCTGTAATTGGCAATAAAATAAGAATAATTAAAGTCATTTGCCAGCTAATAATTAAAATACCAATAAAGTATATAAGAATATATAAAGGATTTTTAATGAAGCCTGTAAATGAATTTACCATACTGTTACGAACTTCTGTAATGTCTGATGACATACGAGCCATAATATCACCTTTGCGTTCATTGGTAAAATAGTATACCGGTAAATGTAATATTTTTTCAAAGGTTGCATTGTATAAGTCTTTAGGTACGCCATTTACGACGGGTATGTTAAAGTATTGCGATAAGTATTCAAATATATTTTTAAGAAATGTTATCAGTACCAAAAAACCACAAATAAATAAGAGTGTTGCCGGCTTTCCGTATTCTTGAATTATAATATATAACGCATAATTGCTGTTATGTTGCAATGATTCTTTTGTTAATTCAAATGGAATAGATTCTGTAACTATTTGATTGGTATTGAATAAAATACTTAAAAATGGAATAATAGTAGCTATTGTTCCAAATGAAAAAATTGCACCTAAAAGATTTAGAATAATGTTAAGTGCTATATATTTTTTGTAGCGACGTAAATATGGTATTAATTTTATAAAGTCTCTCATTGTTTTTTTTTACAAAAGTATACATTTTTTACGTTAGATTTTGAGAAAAATCAATTTATTTGTAGTTGATTGTAATGTGCTTGTTGAGAGTTAAATAATATTTAACGGTTAAATAAATACTCTAAATGAGTTGAAATATGAGGAAGTGCATTGAATTGTAAATGAAAGTCGCGTTGTATATCTGAAACATCAAACATTATAGGATTATTGCTCCATCCTAAATCTTTGATTATTAGTTTTGATGTAGAATTGCATATATGTATTGCTTGCAATGCAATATATTCCCATGATGTGAAGTTTTGAGATAATCCAAAATATATCTTTTTATTGTAGTTGCTTTGTAATACTGCCGTATATATAGATGCTAAATCCGGAGCCCAAATAAATTGTGTCCCGTCGTTTTTTATAATTTCTATATCTTTATTGAGTTTTGCGGCTTCAACTATAGTATGAAATCGTTGATCAGGTTGAGTATATGCTCCTTCAAATGCCGGATTTCCAAAGGTATATCCCGGGCGAATTATTGAAACTCTCATGCCTGTTGTGCTGGTTATGCTAAGCAAAAAATTCTCTGTGGCAGCTTTTGTGGCTCCGTAATATGTATGAGGTGCATGTTGGCTCGATGTGAGAACATGAGCATTCGTATTGTTCAAAATAGGAGGATTAGCACTTGCATATATGCTGTCGTTAGTTGCTGTAGATGATGTATATATAAAATGAGAAACGCCTGCTTTAGCACATTCATTAGCTAAGAAAATTGAGGGTGCTGTATCGCTCATAAGCATATGGTATGCTGATGTATCATTATAATTTAATGCTACATGTACACACACATCGTGTCCTTTTACTACAGATGATATGGTTTCAAAATCAGTAATTTGAGCTTGTATTACTGTTGTATTTGGAAGAGTATGAATAGCGGGTACTTTTTCAATATTACGAGCCAGTACAGTTACCGAATGACCTAATTCAATAAGTTTTATTAGGACATGAGAGCCAATAAAACCGGTTCCTCCTGTTAATAATATTTTCATGCAGAATAAGACATTATGCTATATTTGTATACACAGCTTGTACATCATCATCTTCTTCAATTTTATCAAGAAGTTTTTCTATATCAATTAGTTGCTCTTCAGTGAATTCTTGACTTGTATTTGGTATTCGTTGTAATTCAGATTTTACAACTTCTACATTACATGATTCTAAAGCTTTTGACATATTGCCAAAATCAGTGTAATCGGCATATACATACAAAATATCTTCGTGAGCTTCTGTATTTTCTAATCCTGCATCAATTAAATTAAGTTCTAATTCTTCAATATCAAGTGAATCTGTAATTTTTATTTGAAATACAGCTTTTCGAGAAAACATAAATTCTAACGAGCCTGTAGGAACTAATTGTCCTCCGGTTTTATTAAAATATGATTTAATATTGGCAACTGTGCGAGTTGTGTTATCAGTAGCGCATTCTACTACAACTAAAACTCCGTGTGGGCCTTTGCCTTCATATATTACTTCGGTATATGCTTCAGCTTCTTTGCCGCTGGCACGTTTTATGGCTGCGTCAATGTTATCTTTAGGCATATTTTGAGCTTTTGCATTTAAAATTGCTGTTCGCAATTTTGCATTCATTTCAGGATCAGGACCACCCTCTTTTGCTGCTAAAGTAATAGCTTTTGCTAATCTTGGAAAAATTCGAGACATTTTATCCCATCGTTTTTCCTTTGCTGCTCGCCTATATTCAAATGCTCTTCCCATTATATTCTGTTTTTATTTATTCTTCATCATCTTCTTCTTCGTCTTCATCATCAAAGTCTTCATCATCAAAGTCTTCATTGTCTAAATCATCTTCATCAAAATCATCATCATCGTCATCGTCATCAAACTTTGATTTCTTTTTCATAGTTGGTTTTTCATCTTCATCAGAATCGTCTTCGTCATCAATTTCTTTGTCGTCTATTTCAATATCAGGTGTTACTATGGCATCAAAATCTCCTAAATAATCAATATCTTGATATTTTTCTTGATACATCTCCTGAACATCATTTCTTAATATTCCATTGTCATCATAGTCGTCATCATCGCTAATCAAACGTTTTGCTTCGCTTATTGACATACGTACCATATAATATTTATCATCAGTTTCAAATGGTAACGCATATCGTTCATTACCATCTTTATCGGTATAGGTAATGAGATGCTCATAAAATCCTGTAGGATACGTAAGTTTAATTTGTTCTTGAATTGCTTGGTCAAGTTTTTCAAAATCTTTGATTACTCGAGGTTTTTGAATTGGTGCTCCCATAGTTTACTGTGTATTGTTAATTTTCTTCTTTTAGTTTTTTTAAATTTTTGCCAAATAAATAAAAAATACTTGTTATAACCCGTTGTGCATTTATAAAAAAAGTAATAAAAGTTGTTCATTGAATTATAAAAATTCGTATATTTATTTGTGAATCAAACAAT
>JAJUFK010000420.1 GCA_029266015.1 Bacteroidota bacterium | reverse complement strand
CTTTGTGTAATTTGAAGTAAATAGTCTTCCATGCTTTCAAATTTTTGTGATTTTTGAGCAGCAATAGCTTTTCGCATAAGCACATCATCTTCTAAACTATGCCCGGGGAAATTGTGTACAATAGAATCTAAATATACATAGGCCTCTGTTATATTATGTTGATATAATAACAAATCAGCTTTTGAAAAATACTGTAAAGCTTTTGTAGATGTATCCATAATAGTATTTTCAGAAATCAGAAGCGACAATTCAAATGCATCATTGGCAATTAATTTAGATGTACTAGCTTTTAAAATATCAAGTAATGCTTGAGCGTATTCAAATTGAGCATTAAAATACGCAACTTGAGCTTGTTTAAATCGTGCTTGATGCCCTATATCATTATTTTTGTAATCCAATGCAACTTTTGCATATAACAAATTTGCAGACCAAATATCATTAGAAAACAAGTACATATCAGCAAGTTCCATTGAACTCAACCCCTTTTCAACATATGAAATTCCGGGTATAAGCAATGACTTTTGCAATCTATCAATTGCTTCGCTAAATTTATGCAAATAAAAACCTTGAATATGAGCTAAATTTCTAATAACATCGGTTGTATTTTGATTTTCTCCTATATCTTGTAAAACTTTAATATACTGACTCTCAATATCTTTAATTGCATCTACCGATGGAAATTGCCCCATAAATAATGATTTATAGGTAGTTTCCAACATCATTTTTACAGCTGCCATATAATATGGTTTATCTTTTCCTTGATTTACCACATATGAGAAACATTCAGTAGCAATTGCGAATTCATCATTTGACAGAGCTATTTGCCCTACATCATATACTTTTTCACCAAAACCTTGCTGCCTGATATCAAGAGAACGTGCAATTACAAACGCTTTTTTAAACGTTTTTTCTTGCAAATAAAACCATAGTAATAATTCATTAAATTCAACACTTTGAGGATTCTCATTTACTTTTAGTAATAGTTTTTCCAATAAAATATCTTGTAGTTTTGATTGTGACTGATCAAATAACAAATTTTGCAACTGATTTTTTATAAATTCCAATTCCAATGGATTTACTTCAAGTAAATCAATTACAGCTGTTGAAAGTTTTTCGTACTGTAACAATTTAGAATAAATAGCTATTTGTTTTTTATAAAGTGGTTCAAAATCAGCATATTTTTTTACAGACACTTCTAAAAAAGTTTGAGCCATTTCATATTGTTTATTATCAATACAAGCATCTACATAT
>JAJUFK010000127.1 GCA_029266015.1 Bacteroidota bacterium | reverse complement strand
GTTTGTGTATTGAACCATGTATACCTTCAGAATGGAAAGAATATAAAATATCAAGAAAATTTAGAGGTAATGTATTGCAAATACATGTAAAAAATCCAAAAAATATACAAAAAGGAGTTCAAACTATTTCTATAAATGGAGAAACAATTGAGGGGAATCTTATTCCTATAGACAAACTTGTGAATAATGCAAATATTGAAGTTATAATGGGATAACTGCATTTATTAATTTTACTATAGTAAAAACATTTGTTATTGAATATTCTATAATAAAAAACTAATTACTATGTTTGTATAAAAAATTATAGTATGCGGTTTATTATATTTCTTTATTTATGGTTTTTGCAGCTAAGTTCTCAAGGACAAAATATAAATATTCGCATATATTCTCATATAGCAATTGAACAATTTCAGTTTACTGCAGCAAACGGAAAATATGACATAATATCAAATAACTCAATTGTATATACTCTTAGCGAAGGCGAATCGGCAACAATTACTTTTAAACGAAATAAAATTAGAATAGAAATAGCAAACAATCATTTTTTACTTGATACATTCTTATTAATCAGAGGAGTTAAACAAGATAATTTTTTTGCAATTTCATCACAAAACAATCAATTTTCGCAACGAACATATGATAATGATTTATATGTAAAAACAGGAAGTAATGGATTAGTATTAATAAACGATGTGAATTTTGATAAATATATAGCAGGTGTTGTAGAAGCCGAAGGCGGTTCAAAAGCTCCAATTGAATATTATAAAGCTCAAGCAGTCTTGTGCAGAACATATGCAGCTCGATTTTATGAAAAACATATTCAAGAAGGATTTAATTTATGTGATGGTGTACATTGTCAAGCATATAAAGGACGATGCAAACAAAATCCTACAATTTTAGATGCAGCAATTCAAACATCGGGTATTATTATGGTTGATTCTACATTAAAAATTGCATCTGCCACCTTTTATGCAAATTCAGGTGGTGAAACTGTAAATTCAGAAGATTTATGGTCAACACATCATTATTACTTACGTTCAAAACCAGACCCTTATAGTGTTGGAGCTCCTGGTTATTCGTGGACAAAAGAAATTCCAGTTTCTGAATGGAAATCATATCTTATACAAAAAGGATATACTGTTTATGATTCTATTCCTTTTACTTTTACTCAAACACAACGTAAAAAATATTACTCATACAATGGTATTGATACTTTATTGGAATTAAAAACAATACGAAATGATTTTAAGCTTCGCTCTACATTTTTCGAGATAAATCATCAAGGAAACATGCTGTATTTACAAGGCAAAGGATATGGACATGGTGTTGGATTATCTCAAGAAGGTGCTATGGAAATGGCACGACAAAATTTTACATATGATAAAATTATTGCTTTTTATTTTACAGGAGTTAAACTAATGAATATGAGTTCTGTAAAATTTTTTAGAATAGAATAAATCATGTGCAATATGCGTCATATACATCATTAAGCGTTTTTTCTCAAATTTTAGATTTGCTTGTTAGTATTTTTTGTATTTTAGCACAAAATTAAAACAACATATATGCATATAGCTATAGCAGGAAACATAGGAGTTGGAAAAACCACCCTTGCACGTTTATTGGCAAAACATTATGATTGGGATACTCACTATGAAGATGTAGATGAAAACCCATATCTTGATGATTTTTACAGAGATATGAAAGCATGGTCTTTTAATTTGCAAATATTTTTTCTTCATTCTCGACTCAAACAAATCATGAGTATTCATGACTCAGGAAAAAATGTGATTCAAGACAGAACTATGTATGAAGATGCATACATATTTGCACCTAATTTACATAGTATGGATTTAATGGCAACCCGAGATTTTGAAACATATTTTTCTCTTTTTAGACAAGTTGAACAACTATTGCAACCTCCCGATTTACTTATATATTTAAAAGCATCTATTCCTAGTTTGGTGAAACGAATTCAAACCAAAGGAAGAGAATATGAAAATACCATTCGTATAGATTATTTAGAAAGTTTAAATAGAAGATACGATACATGGGCAAAATCGTATGATTTAGGTAAGATGCTTATAATTGATACCGATTCTATAAATTTTATAGATAACCCAACAGACTTAAATAAAATTATAAATAAAATTGATGCCGAATTGTTCGGTTTATTTTAAATAATATTCCTATGGAAACCAATGAGCGTTATTCGTTTAATTCAAATGATTTATTGTATAAAATTTATACGTATAGAAAACCGTTACTTATTATTACTTCATTGGGATTTATTATCTCATTAATAGTATCGTTATTTATTACGCCATTATACAAATCAAATGTAATAGTTTTTCCCGCTCCTTCTACTTCAATTTCGCAATCATTAATTACTACTATTAATTCATACAAAAAAGAATCAGTATTTGGTGAGGTTGAAGAAGTAGAACAAATATTACAGGTTTTAAACAGTGATGAATTACGTAGTAAAATCATAAAAAAATACGATTTATGGAAACACTATAAAATAGATAGTGCTAAAGTTAAATACCCACTTGATAAAATGCTAAAAAAATTTCAAGATCGCATAAATTTTAAACGAACAGAATTTATGGCTGTTGAAATTGAAGTGTATGATCCAGATCCTGATACTGCAGCTATGATAGCTAATGATATATGTATGCTTATAGATACTGTAATGAATCGTATGGAAAAAGAACGTGCAATTGAAGCATTTCAAATAGTAAAATATGAATATGACAGTAAAGTAGCTCAACTCAATAAATTAGAAGATTCACTACAATTTATTATGCAAAAAGGCGTATTTGATTTTGAATCACAATCAGAAGTTCTTAATAAAGCATATGCCGATGCTATTTTAGCTAACAATACTCGTGGTGCTCAAGAACTAAAAAAACAATTAGATACTCTTGCTAAATATGGAAGTGCATACATTTCGCTCAGAGACTTTTTATATTATGAAAAAGAACAATTAAGTCTTTTGAATGGAAGATATAAAGAAGCTAAAGTTGATGCTGAACAAATTCTTACTCACTTTTATGTTGTAAACAAAGCATTTAAATCTGATAAAAAAGCTAAACCAAAACGAATTATTATTGTAACTGTTTCAACTCTTTCAACATTTGCATTAGCTTTTGTATTACTTATTTTTGTTGAATTATTACAAGATTTACGAAAAAAGAATTCCGTTCAAGCTATACAATAGACCCATACAGGTGAAAATTCAAAAAACATATACAGTTTTGTATATTTTTTCGGCATTGTTTATTGCCTTAAATATGATAGGAATATACAATGATACTTATGTTTTTTCTTTAATTCCTTTTGCAATCATCTTAGGTTTTATTGCATTTTTTTCACTTGATAAACTAATGCTTGTTTTACTATTTTTTGTACCAATTTCAGTAGAATTATCTTTTTTTATACCTGATATTCCGGTAAATTTAAGTTTACCTACAGAACCTTTTTTAATACTTACTACCGGAATGTTTTTCTTAAAACTAATTACAGAAAAACAATTTGATAAAAAAATATTATCTCATCCTATTACGATTGCCATATATATATATTTAACATGGCTCTTGTTTACCAGTATTACATCTGAAATGAAAATAGTATCATTTAAATATCTAATGGTACGAATATGGTTTATAGTAAGTTTTTATCTATTAGTTACACAGCTTGTTGTAAATAGAAATAATATTTCAAAATATATTTGGGCATATACCTTTGGATTACTTATTGCTATTGCATATACAGTCATTCAACATGCAGATGCCGGTTTTACTCAAAAATCAGCAAATTATGTAATGTATCCAATTTTTAGAGATCACACTTCGTATGGCGCTGCTTTAGCAATGATATTACCTGCTATTTTTATTCTAAAACGATTTTCAAAACCTATGTTTAATATTCGTTTTATGTATTGGGTAGTAATTGCAATTCTTATAGGAGCTCTCCTCCTATCATATACTCGTGCTGCTTGGTTAAGTTTAGCTGCTATATTTCCTATTTGGTTAATAGTTCGATTAAAAATTAAATTACGAACCATTATTGCCGTTGTGTTATTTTTAATAGCACTTATTGCTCCCATGTATATGGATATTATGCACAACTTATCAAAAAATCAAGAAGTTTCAAGTACCGATTTTAGCTCGCATATTAAATCAATTTCAAATATTAGTACCGATGCTTCCAATTTGGAACGTATTAATAGATGGAAATGTGCAATTAGAATGTTTCAAGAACGCCCAATAGTTGGATGGGGACCTGGCACCTATATGTTTTTATATGCACCTTTTCAAAATTCACAAGATTTAACAATTATTAGTACTAATGCACATAATAATGGTAATGCTCACAGTGAATATTTAGGGCTTCTTGCTGAAGCAGGATTTTTAGGAACTCTTACATATTTGGCAATACTTATTACAACACTTATTGTTGGGTTTAAATTAGTTAATTCTTCTAATGATGATTTTGTTAAACAAATAACTTTATTTTTATTGCTTTCACTTATAACCTATTATTTACATAGCTTTTTAAATAATTTCCTTGACATGGACAAAATTGCATCATTATTTTGGGGATTTACCGCAATAATTGTTGCTTTTGATATTGAAGAAAAAGAAAAAAAGAAAACGCATGAATACATTAAGTGTTGAAGTATGTTATAGTCCCGATTTGTTTGCATTGTATGAAAACAAAGAGGCTGTAGTAGTGGTGGTAGATATTTTGCGCGCAACAAGTTCTATTTGTACAGCGTTTCAAAACGGTGTAAAATCTATAATTCCGGTTAAAACAAGACGAGAAGCTATGACAGCTAAAGAAAATGGTTATTTAGTTGCTGCCGAAAGAAATGGATTAGTGTTAGATTTTGCTGATTTTGGTAACTCTCCTTCCAATTTTTCAAAAGAAAATGTATACAACAAAGAAATAGTATATAGCACAACAAATGGTACTAAAACTATACAAATGGCCGAAGAATGTAAAGCTGTAGTAATTGGTTCATTTTGTAATTTTACCGCATTATATCAATGGCTTATAAACCAACAAGCTCCTATTACAATATTATGTGCCGGCTGGAAAGGTAAATATAACATTGAAGACTCAATATTTGCAGGGGCTCTGGCTCAAAAAATATTAGAAAACCCACAATATTCCACCATGTGCGACGCTACTATTGCAGCTGTTGATATGTGGTCTTCGCACAATACAAACCTTCGTTCTTTTATTAATAAATGTGCTCAACATGAACGGTTACGTTCCAATAACCTTGATAATTGTATTGACTACTGTCTTACTTTTGATACTTGTAATGTTGTACCTATTTATATAGCAGGTAAAATCATACGGGCATAATTGTTTTAAACTATTCTTGTGAGTGTATCAAAACATATAATTTCACAAATAGAAAAGAAGATTGGTGCAGTAATCCACGTTCAATCAGTTGGTGGTGGCTGTATAGCACAATCATATACAATTGTATCTATCAAAGGCACATATTTTTTAAAAACAAATTATCCATGTGCAGAAATGTATAAGCAAGAAGCATTAGGATTACTGGAAATAGCAAAATCAAATACTATCGCAACACCTCTTGTAATAGATTATACAAATGATTATTTACTCATAGAATATATTGAATCAAGTCCTATTACTATACAATGTTTTAAAACTGCAGGCAAACAACTTGCTCGTATGCATATGATTACGCACTCTAAGTGTGGTTTTAGCAGTAATAATTTCATAGGTAAATCTATTCAAATCAATACACAACATGAAAATTGGGCACATTTTTTTTATACAAATCGAATTCAAGCACAATTAGTAATAGCACAAAAAAACAATAAAGCCAATCAAGAACTTATAGAATTGGTTGAAAAATCTCAAGATACAATTATTGAAATTAGAAGTTTCGCCACAACCACACTCTTTATTACATGGTGATTTGTGGAGTGGAAATATTTTGAGTAATACTTGTGGTACCCCCTATTTAGTTGATACTGCTGTATATTATGGAAATAGAGAAAGTGATATTGCAATGACAACTTTGTTTGGCGGATTTCCACCTGAATTTTACTCTGCATATAACCAAGAATATCCTCTCAATACAGATTATGTAAAAAGAGAAAAAATATATCAATTATATCATATTTTTAATCATTATAATCTTTTTGGAATTGCATATTATAATAGATTAATTCATATATTGAAACATATAACCAAATAATTTATACTACATTATATATTCTTCGTAACAACTCCATAAAAATTGCAGTCATCTGTGGTTGTACTTGTGATGCGTTTTTTTGTACATTTGTATGTGTTGTAATAATTCCTTTATGCGAATCGGCACTTTCATTGGTTACTACTGAGATACCAAAACAATGTATTCCGCAATGATGCGCAACTATAACTTCGGGTACTGTAGACATTCCTGTTACATCGGCTCCCCATAAACGAAACATTCTATATTCAGCCGGAGTTTCTAATGATGGTCCACTGCTGCCTATATAAATACCTGTATGAACTTTTATTTGTAATTCCTTTGCTATTTCCAATGCTATTTCTATAAGTACAGAATTATAGACTTCACTCATATCAGGAAAACGTTCACCAAAAAAATCATCATTAATACCTCGCAGTGGATGTTCAGGAAAAAAATTAATATGATCTTTTATTATCATTAAATCACCTGTTTTAAAATCAGGGTTTAAACCTCCCGTAGCATTAGAAACAAATAAATATTCAACCCCTAACAATTTCATAATCCTAATTGGATACGTAATTTGTTGCATACTATATCCTTCATAGTAATGAAAACG